>NZ_JADDRN010000027.1:0-87433 GCF_017355445.1 Delftia sp. SD018 | reverse complement strand
TGGGCGCCAGGATGGCTTCGGTGGTCTGGGCGTGGGTGCAGATGATCAGGGGCTCGGCCACGGGCTTGAGGCGCCAGCCGGTGGCGATGCGGGCGATCTGGCGGGCGGCGTTCTGGCCGTCGCTGCCCGCGCAGATGAGGCTGGCATAGGGCCGGCCATTGAGGTGGTCCAGCGCCGCGTAGTAGCTGCGGTCGAAGAAGTCCTTGAGCTGCCCGCTGATGGCGGCCAGATTTTCCGGGGTGGCGAAGAGGTAGCCGTCGGCGGACAGCACATCGTCGGGGCCGGCCTCGGAGGCGTGCAGCAGGCGCACCTGCACGCCCTGGCCTTCGGCCGCTGCGCCGTCGCGCGCGGCCTCGGCCATCTGGCGGGTGCCGCCAGTCATGGAGTGGTAGACGATCAGCAGGGTCTTGCTTGCGTTCATGCCGCGAGCATAGACCGATGGTGGGAGAACCGGGCTACTCCCGCCACGGTGCGGATCAGGTAACCCCCCTGCCGGCCCCATCCGTCAGCGATGCCACGGAAGGCCTGATCCATTGCGGATCATCGAGCTGCCTTTGAATGCAGTCGCGCAACCATTGATGCGCGGGATCCGCCTGATGGCGCGGATGCCAGGCCATGCGCATGGGCTGCACCTGCACGTCGATGGGCAGGGCAAACACCACCAGCCCCAGCGATGCGGCCATGCCATGCGCCGTGCGTGTCGGCACGCAGGCCACCAGGTCGGTGCGGGAGGCCGCAATCAAGGCCGAGAACGAACTGGGCACCAGCAGCGCCAGTTGCCGCTGCAGGCCCAGCGCCTCCAGGGCAGCGTCCACGGGCGAGCTTTCGCCCGGGCGCTGGGTGATGCCGACGTGGCGCGCGGCGGCGAACTGCGCGGCGCTCAGCCGTTGCGACTTTCTGGCGGATTTCAACAGGGGATGGCCGGCGCGCACGACGCCCACCAGGGTCTGCTCCGATATCACCAGGCTCTCGGTTTCCGGGTCCATGCTGCGAAAGCTGCCCACATCCAGGTCGATGCGGCCTTCGCGCAGGGCCCCCGGGTCGGCATGGGTTTCGGGCAGGAACTGCAGGCTAGCCAGCGGCATTTCCGCCTCCAGCGCACGCGAGAGGCTGGCACCGAAGACGACGGCAATGCCTTCGGGCGCCCGCACCACGAAGCGGCGGCGCAGGCCCGCCAGTCCTCCCGCATCGACAGGGTCCTGCAGCGCCCGCGCCTGGGCCAGCAGCGCGCGCACCGGCTCCGCCAGGGCCAGGGCGCGCGGCGTGGGCACCAGGCTGCGGCCCGCACGCACCAGGATGGGATCGCCAAACGCCTCCCTGATGCGTGCCAGCGTATGGCTCATGGCGGGAGTGCTCAGGTGCATGCGCCCGGCCGCTTGCGTCACGCTGCCGGTGCTGAGCAAGGCATCCAGTGCAATCAGCAGGTTGAGGTCGTATGTGTTCGCCATACGAAATCATACGTTCAATACATTGCACTGTACAAAACCCACACCGCTCCCGACACTGGCGGCCGTTGCCCCAACCCAAGCCCTCGCCGCTGCACGCCCATGACGCCCATGCCCACAACCTCGCCGACTTCCCCGCCCGGTCGGCGGAACCTGCCCCGGCTTTGCTTCGCCATGCTCGTGCTGACGCTCGTCCTCGCGGCCCTGGACCAGACCATTCTTTCGACCGCCCTGCCCGTGATGGCCCGCGAACTGCCGGGCCATTGGCCGCTGGCCTGGGTGTTCTCGGCCTATCTGCTGGCGGCCACCGTGGTGATTGCGCTGTACGGGCGGCTGGCCGACGTGCTGGGCAGAAAGCCCATGCTGCTGCTGGCCATCGGCCTGTTCCTGGTCGGCTCCCTGGCCTGTGGTGCCAGCCATGACCTGCAGCAGCTGGTGCTGGCGCGAGCCCTGCAGGGTGCAGGCGGCGGCGGACTCATGACGCTGACGATGCTGACCCTTGCAGACCTGTTTGCGCCTGAACAACGGGCCCGCTACCAGGGCCTGCTGGGCGCCGCCTATGGCGTATCGACCATGGTCGGCCCGCTGCTGGGCGGGGCGCTGGTGGAGCATCTGTCCTGGCACTGGGCGTTCTGGCTGAATGTGCCGCTCGCAGGGCTGGCCTGGGGGGTGCTGGCATGGGCGCTGCCCGCCAGGGCGGCTGCGCCGCAGGCTGCCGCCGAGCCCCTGCCCCGCCAGCGCATCGACTGGCTGGGTGCCGTGTTGCTGGCCGCAGCCCTGGTCAGCCTGCTGCTGGCCACCCAGCACAGCCACCTGAATCTGCCCGAGCAGCTGTCGCTGTGGGTGCTGCTGGCCCTGGGCGCCAAGTTCGCCCTGGCATTCTTCGTGCGCCAGCGCCGCGCCACCCATCCGCTGCTGCCCCTGTCGCTGTTTGCCCACCCGGCCTACGCGGCAGTCAGTTTCCTGGCTCTGTCCACGGGCGTTGCGCTGTATGCGGCCGTTGTCTTCCTTCCGCAGTATCTGCAGATTGGCCTGCACCTGTCGCCTACCGGCTCCGCCTGGCACCTGGCGCCACTGATGGCCGGCATCACCGCAGGGGCCGTTGGCAGCGGCCGGCGCCTGCGCGCCCAGACGCCAGCCGCGTCGCTCGCCCGGGTGGCCTGCGTGCTGATGCTGCTGTCGTTCGGACTGATCACCGCGGCCTTGCACTGGCTGCCGCAGGCGCCGCTGGCCCTGTCCGCAGGACTGCTGCCGCTGGGCCTGGGACTGGGGCTGATGTTTCCCATCATCACCGTGGTGGCGCAGCGTGTGTCGCCGGCCCGGCACCTGGGCATTGCCACGGCGGCACCCGTCATGCTGCGCAGCCTGGGCGGCGCCGCCGGCGTGGCCATGCTGGCAGCCCTGCTCAGCCATTTGATGAAACAGGAGCTGGCTGCGGCCAGCCCCCTGGCAGCACACGCCGATGCCGTCACCGCCGCGCTGGGCCACGGGCTGCAGGTCATCTTCGGCTGCGCGGCGCTGGCGGTTCTGGCGGCGTTGGCTGCCTGCCGATGGCTGCCGGCACGCAAAGCCGCAGTGCGTGACGGCCAGGGAGCCCCTGCGGCGCAGAGCGCCGCCATTCGCTCGGCTACGGAAGGCGCCTAGGCCGCCAGGTGCCTCAGAAATGCCTCAGAAATCCACCGAAGCCGATACCACGAAGGTACGCGGAATCATCGGCGAGACGGCGCCCCAGGACGTGACACCGGCCCAGGCCTTGCGGTCGGCCACGTTCTGCACCGTGGCGCGCAGCGTGGTCTTGCGGCCTGCGATGCGGGTGGCATAGCGCAGGCCCAGGTCGGTGCGTGTCCAGCCCGGGATGCGCAGGCGGTTGGCCTGGTCCACGAACTGGGCGCCGGTGTAGGCCAGGTCGCCGACCAGGGTCAGGCCCTCAAGAGCGGGCACATCCCATTCCACGCCCAGGTTGGCCAGCAGGCGCGAGGTGCCGATGGGCCGGTTGCCCACCAGCGCAGGCGTGGCCGAGCGCGTGATCTCGGGCTTGAGCCAGGTCACGCCACCGAGCAGGCGCAGGCCGCGCGCGGCCTCGCCGTAGGCATACAGCTCCATGCCCAGGTTGCGCTGCTCGCCGTTGGTCTTGTAGACGCCCTGGTCCAGGCCGCCGCTGGGTTTTTCAATGCTGAACAGGGCGGCGGTGGCCATGAAGCTGCCGAAGTCGTACTTGCTGCCCACTTCGTACTGGCGGCTCTTGTAGGGGCGCAGCACCTCGCCGTAGTTGCTGGCGGCGGGCGGCGCGATGTCGCCCTTGCTCAGGCCTTCGATGTAGTTGGCGTAGAGGCTCCAGTTCGGCGCCTGGCGCCAGACCACGCCGACGGCGGGCGTGGTCACGCTCTCGTCGTAGACATTGGCGGCGCCGCCCGTGAGCACGTTGTAGTTGGTGGACTTGATGGCCTGGTGGCGCAGGCCCAGCGACAGTTGCAGCCTGTCCTGCAGCAGCGAGAGCGTGTCCACCAGGGCCAGGCTGGTGTTGCGGTTGTCATGGATGCGCGGAATGGCCGAAGGCCGCGCAATGCTCTGCGGCGCGTGGGCAATGGGCGCATAGATGTTGGACACCACGGTGGAGCCCGCCTGCAGCGCGCGGTGAAAATCCTCGCGGTAGCTGGCCAGCTGCAGCGTGACCGAATGCTTGACACCGGCCAGCGCAAAGCGCGAGCGCAGGCCCGCATCAATGGTGCTGCGGTCCACGTCGAACACCGCGTAGGTGGGCGTGATGCTGGTGGCGCCCGCAGCACTGGTCAGGCGCGGGGCCGAGTCGTAGATGCGGTCCACATCGGCGCGCGACTGGCCGATGTTGGCGAACAGCGTGAGCTGCTGCGTGAGGTCCAGTTCGGTGCGCAGCAGCACGGCGCGCTCGCGGTTCTTGGACCATTCCCAGGGCTGGGTCACGTTGCGACGGCCATCCGGCGCAGCGGGCATGGAGGTGAGCCCCGTGGGCATGATGGGCCGGCCCACGCCGTCGATGCGCTCGTCCTGCGAGAGCAGGTCCAGCGTGGCACGGAAGCGCTCCACCTCGTAGTCCAGCGCCACCGCCAGCACATGGCCGTCGGTGCTTTGATGGTCCATGGACGTATCGCCGCCGTACTTGCTGGCGTTCACACGGATGCCGTACTGGGCCTCGTCGCCAAAGCGCTGGCCCACGTCGGCGTGGGCGCGCCAGAGGCTGTCCGAAGTCCAACCCGTGGTCAGCCGCGCCACATCTTCATTGGCGCGCTTGGGCGCGATGTTGATCACCCCGCCCACGGAGCCGTTGGGCGACATGCCGAACAGCAGCGCGCCCGGCCCCTTGACCACCTCGATGCGGTCCACGTACTCGGTGCGCACGCGGTAGTTGGGGGCAATGCCGTAGATGCCGTCAAAGGCGATCTCGCCCGAGTTGCCCTCCCAGATCGGAAAGCCCCGGATATAGAGGTTGTCCACGTTGCCGCCTGGCAGCACGGTGTAGCGCACGGAAGGGTCGCGGTTCACCGCCTCGGCAATGGTGCCGGCCTGCTGGTTGCGCACGGCCTCGGACGTGTAGCTGGTGGTGCTGAACGGCGCCTGCATGTTGCCGGTATTGCCCAGCACGCCCAGGCGCACGCCCTTGGCCACCTGCCCGCCGGCGTAGGGCGCGGGCAGCAGGCTCACATACTGGTCGCCGGCCGTGACGGTGATCTCGGACAGGCGGTGCGCGTTCTCCGGCGCGTTGGCCGCAGCAGGAAGCAGGGTCAGCGTGCCGCCCTCGATGCGCCCCTGCAGGCCGCTGCCCTGCAGCAATGCCGCCAGGCCCTGGCGCACATCGTGGCTGCCGTTGAGCGCCGGGGCCTGCCGGCCCTGCACCAGTTCGGAGGAGTAGGTGAGCTGCAGCCCCGCCTGGCGCGCAAACTGGCTCAGCGCCTGGGCCAGCGGCTGGGCCGGCACGTCGAAGGACACCGATTGCGCGGCGGCCAACTGCAGTTGCAGGCCCAGCACCAGGCCTGCACATGCATGAAAAACCGCTGTGCGGCGGAGGCGGAATCGGAATCGGGAGGACTTGGGAGCGGACATAAGGACTTTCTGGAAGACAGGCTCATTGCGAATCGCCGGCACAGGCAGGGCGCCCGGCCTTTCATATGCAAATACGAGTCACTCCCAAAAACCCTGAAAAAAACTTCACGGCTCCGCGCGCCCGCCGCGCCGCGCAATCCGCAGGCCGCCGTCGTCCAGCACGCTGACCTGCACCGGGGCGAACTGCGGCAGCCCGCGCAGCCAGCGCTCGGTCTGGGCAATGCGCACATGGCCGCTGATGGCCAGTTGCGCCGCGCCCTCCTCCACCACCAGGCGGCGCCGCGTGTAGCGGCCCAGACGGTGGACGACGCGGCCCAGCGGTTCCTGCTCGAAGACCAGCTCGCCCTCGCGCCAGGCCGCGGGCCGTTGCTGGAGCTGCGGCTGCCAGGCAGCGCCGTCGGCATCTCCTGCCCCGCCGTCCAGGGGAATGCGCAGCGACTGGCTGTCCTGCAGCAACTGGCTGCGCCCGGTGGCTGCATGCTCCACCCGCACCTGGCCCGACTCCACCTGCACGCGCACCGCATCGGGCTCCAGTTCCACACCAAAGCGCGTGCCCAGCACGGTCACGCGCAGGGGGCCGGCCTCCACCACAAAGGGCCGCGCCGCATCGCGGGCCACGGCAAAGAAGGCGGCGCCTTCCAGCAGCCGTGCCTGTCGCAGGTCGGCACGGTAGGTCAGTGCCACGCGGCTGGCGGCGTCCACACGCAGCACGCTGCCATCGGGCAGCTCCAGGCTGCGCTGCACGCCCGTGGCGCTGGCCAGTTCACCTTGCCACAGCACGCGGCGGCTCCACATCTGCCAGGCGGGCCAGGCCCCGCTGGCCATGCCGGCCACGCCCAGCAGCGCGCTCAGGGCACGCCGCCGCCGCTTTCTGGAAGAGGCCTGCAAGCCCGCCTCCACCCCGCCGCGCCAGCGCAGCAAGGCGGCTTCCAGGCAGGCATCGGCCTGCATCAGGTCGCGCTCCACGGTGTTCAGGGAGACCTGCAGGCGCCGGGCGATGTCGGCCTGCCGCTCGCCATGCAGGCGGTGGGCCAGCAAGGCGGCCTGCATGCGCTCGGGCAGGTCTGCAATCGTGCGCTCCACCACGGCCAGTGCCTGCCGGTACATGGCGCGGTCGGCCACATCGCCTTCGGCCTCGGGCTGCAATTGCGCCCAGTCGTCCATGCAGCGCTGCTGCGCACCGCGCTGGCGCAGCCTGTCTATCGCCAGATGCTTGGCCGTGGCAAACAGGTAGGCGCGCGCGGCTTCGAGCGTGGGCGAGCTGCCATCGGGCAGCTGCGGCGGCGCATCGGCCAGGCGCAGCCAGGTTTCCTGGGCCAGTTCCTGCGCCTCATCACGGCTGCCGGTCTTGCCGGCCAGATAGGCCACCAGTTGCTGCTGGCAGGCACAGAAAAGCTGGTGCCAGCGCGCAGCGGTCCAGGAGGCGGAAGGGGTGGGCATGGCCGGGGGGAGGAGAACCATCGAAAACGAGAATGACTATCATTCTAGTTTTGTTTGATCCAGGCAGGCCCGCCCGCCGGGCCATCCAAGGCAAACTGTCCATCATCAACACCCGGACCACATGCCCATGATCTTCTTGGCGATCACACCTACCGGCTTGGCACAGGCACTTCGCGCCGCCACCGAAAGCGACGCCATCTGGTGCGGCAGCGACGCGATTTCCGAGGCCGACTACGCCGCCCGACAATGGTCCAACCTCAGCCGCTTTGCCTACTCGCTGGAGGACCGCGTTTTGATCGACGATGCCGTGTCCACCATTGAGGAACACCACCCAGGGCATACGATCTGGGTGGAGGCATCTTCCCTGCGATAGCGGGTTCTCGGTCACCACCTTGAGGGCGTCAATTGAAAGCTTTTCTTCAATTCCTGGCAGCCATACTTTTGTCCACTGCAAGCCACGGCATGGAACACATTGCCAGCCAAAGTGCGCTACCGCATCAAGACAAGGACGCGGAATATTTATCTGCCTACGAGTGGAACCTGCAGCAGGCTTTCGATGCCGTAGGCAAAGAGAAAAAGAATTGGAAAACACCAGACAGCCCCTCAATAAAGCTCTGGTTCTCCAAAGATGGAGATTTCGGCACACGGATATGCAATTTCATGAACTGGAAATATGAGATGGATGCCGATGGAAGCCTCCAGATCAAGCCCGGCATCTACACGATGGCCGGGTGTCCCGAGCCATTGATGGAACTGCAAAAATGGGCAAGTGACTTGCTGTCAAGGAAATTTCACTACACATTGACAAGGGCAATCGCCGACGCACCGCCCCATTTGCAACTACGCTTTGCCGATGGTAGCCGCTGGGGACTGAAAGGCGAACCCACACCAAAAACGAAGTACGGAAGTGAGGGCCAGCCGATTCTTCTGGAAGTCGAAGCGCAACATGTGCAATGCAATGACAACACAGCCAATGGCACCGAGTGCCTGCGCGTTCGAGAGGTCAATTGGCATGTTCGCAACGGGAAAGGCGAATTTCACAACCATGGAAAATGGCAGACTTTCAAATTGACGGCGATTGATGGCTATTCACATCCACCGGGCTGGCACGGTGTTCTGAATGTCACTCGCTTCAAGTTGAAGAATACGCCGTCCGGCGAAATGGCATTTGCCTATCTATTGCAGGGAGAAACAACCCGATTCTCCCAATAGAAACGCCATGCTTGCCTACGCGCCCAACCCCGAAGTCATTTCCCGAGCCACCTGCGCAGCCTCCCTGCGCCTGACCTCGGCCTGATCGACAAAGCCGCAATCCAGCGATTCGGCGCTGGTGCACATGGTTTGCAATGCGCGGGATATGGCTTCCCGGCAATGGCCGCTACCACCTCAACGCCGCCACCCTCAGCGCATCCACCGCCATGTCGATGAACGCCCGCACGCGGTGCGCGGCGTGCCGCCCTTCCCTGTGCACCAAATGAATCGGCAGCGGCGGCCGCTCGAAGGGCTCCAGCACCAGGCGCAGTGCGCCGTCCTGCACGGGTTTGGCGATCTGGTAGAGCGGCAGGCGCGTGATGCCCTGCCCGGCCAGGGCGCAGTCCGCCGCAGCCTCGTTGGTCATGGACATGAGGCGCGGCTGCAGGCGCACGGCCAGGGCCTTGCCGCCTTCAAGAAACCGCCATTCGGGCGTGGAGGTGAGGCCGGATGCAGTGATGGTGGTGTGCTGCGCTAGCTCCTCGGGCCGCTGGGGCACGCCGTGGCTGGCCAGGTATGCGGGCGACGCGCATAGCACCTGCCGCACGCTGCCCACGCGGATCGCCTGCAGCGAGGAATCGGGCAGATCGCCGATGCGCACGGCCACGTCCACGCCCTCGTCCACCAGGCTGACCACGCGGTCCACAAACCAGCAGTTGACGTCCACCTCGGGAAACCGGCCCAGGTAGTCGTGCACCACGGGCAGCACGTGCATGCGCCCGAAGTTGACCGGCGCCGTGAGCGTGAGCCGACCGCGCGGTGCGGCATGGGCGCTGGCGGCATGCTCGTCGGCCTCTTCCAGCTCGGCCAGGATGCGGCGGCAGCTGTCCGCATAAGCGGTGCCGGCCTCGGTCACGCGCACGAAGCGCGTGGTGCGCGTGAGCAGGCGCACGCCCAGGCGCTCCTCCAGGTCGGAGACGGCCCGCGTCACCACCGAGGGCGAGACCTTGAGCCGGCGTGCGGCCGAGGCGAAGCCGCCCGTGTCCACCACTGCGAGAAATGCCGTCATGGACTGGAAGCGATCCATCTGTGCCTGCCTTGTCTTTGTCGTGTGTCTGCCCGGCTGCGAGCGGCCCGCGCAGGCCTGCCCAGGTTTGCGCCGGCGCTTTGTTCGCGTTCCCGCAAGAGTGACTTGCCGCCGCCAGGGATTCTAAAGATGCGGGCGGAGAAGGAGGATACGTCCCGTGGCGCCGACAACCGGCGCCTTCACCAACCCCAAGGAACCGCAATGAAGCTCTACCACTTTCCCCTGTCCGGCCACGCCCACCGCGCCCGCCTCTTCCTCGGCCTGCTGGGCGTGGAGCATGAGCTGGTCCACGTGGACCTGGCCAACGGCGCGCAGAAGAAGCCCGAATTCCTGGCGCTGAACCCGCTGGGCCAGGTGCCGGTGCTGGACGACAACGGCACGGTGATTGCCGACTCCAACGCCATCCTGGTCTACCTGGCGCGCAAGCTGGACCGCCAGGACTGGATGCCCCTGGGCGCACAGGCCGAGGCCGAGATCCAGAAATGGCTGAGCATCGCCGCCGGCCCTATCGCCTTCGGCCCGGCGGCGGCCCGGCTGGTCACGGTGTTCAAGGCCCCCTTCCAGGCCGAGGAAGTGATAGCCCGCGCCCACGCCATCCTCGGCAAGATCGAGGCGCAATTGACCACCCGCCCCTTCCTCACCGGCGCTACGCCCACGATTGCCGACGTGGCCCTGTACAGCTACATCGCCAGCGCGCCCGAGGGCAATGTGGACCTGCAGCCCTACCGCGAAGTGCGCGCCTGGCTGGGCCGCATCGAGGCGCTGCCGGGCTTCGTGGCATTCGCCCAGACACCGGCCGGCCTGCGGGCCTGAGTGCCTGAGCCACAACTCCCCTGAACCCCGGCAAAGGAGCGCACCATGCACCCGCAATCCCCGCAAAACCCCGCCTCGCCCTGGCATGCGGGCGAACTGGCGATCCAGCAAAGCGTTGGCGTCGTGGGCCGCATGGACATGCCGGGCCGCAAGTTCCTGCGCCCCTTCCTGCTGGACCAGCACCGCGAGTTCTACCCTCTGCTGCATTTCGTGGTGCTGGGCAGCGTGGATGCGCAAGGCGATGCCTGGGCCACGGTACGGGCCGGCGAGCCGGGCTTCCTGCACTCTCCCGATCCATCGACCCTGCATGTGGCGGCGGGCCGTGACGCAGCCGACCCGGCCGAGCCCGGCCTGGCCGATGGCCGCGCCGTGGGCCTGCTGGGCATGGACCCCATGACGCGCCGGCGCAACCGGCTCAACGGCACCGTGCGGCGCAAGACAGGCGTTGATGGGGCGGGCGCCTTCGACATCGGCGTGGTCCAGAGCTTCGGCAACTGCCCGCGCTATATCCAGAACCGCAGCGTCCGGTTCGTCCGGCCTGCGGACGAGCCCACGCAGGTGCCGGCGGTCGAACTGGCATCGCTGGACCCGCGCGCGCGGGAGCTGATTGCGCAGGCGGACACGTTCTACGTGGCGTCCTACGTTGAGGACGGGGACGGCTCGCGCCAGGTCGATGTCTCCCACCGTGGCGGCAAGCCGGGCTTTGTGCGGATCGACGCCGATGGAACGCTGACCATCCCCGACTTCTCGGGCAACCTGTTCTTCATGACCCTGGGCAACTTCCTGGTCAATCCCAAGGCGGGCCTGCTGTTCATCGACTCCGAAACCGGGGAAATGCTGCAGATGACGGGCGAGGCCAGCGTCATCCTCGACTCCCCGGAAATCGCCGCCTTCGAGGGCGCCGAGCGCCTGTGGACCTTCAAGCCCCGCCGCATCGTGCGCCGGCCCGACGCCCTGCCGCTGCGCTGGAGCATGGCAGCCGACGGCTGGTCGCCCCACCTGCAGATGACCGGAAGCTGGGCCGATGCCAGCCAGCGCCTGGCCGCCGCCCGGCTGGGGCGGCAGTGGCGGCCGTTCCGGGTGGCGCAGGCCGTGGATGAGAGTTCCACCATCCGCTCGCTCTACCTGGAGCCGGCCGATGGCATGGCCAGGGTGGCCCCCCTGGCCGGCCAGCACCTGCCGCTGCGCCTCACGCTGGCGGACGGCAGCCATCTGCAGCGCACCTATACGCTGTCGCTGGCGCCTTCGGACGGGCGCTTGCGCATCAGCGTCAAGAGGCAAGGCCGCGCATCCAGCCATCTGCATGGCCTGAAGCCCGGCGATCTGGTCGAGGCCCGCCCGCCCGCTGGCAGCTTCATCGCCGATGCGGCCCTGCGCCGCCCCGCCGTGCTGCTGGCCGCGGGCATAGGCATCACGCCCTTGCTGGCCATGCTGCGCCACATCGTCCACGAAGGCCGGCGCACCCGCAGCCTGCGGCCCACCTGGCTGTTCCAGGCGGCTCGCACGCGCAGCGAACGGGCCTTTGACACGGAGATTGCCGAACTGGTGAAGGCCGGCGATGCCGAGGTGCACTGGGTGCGAACGCTCAGCCAGCCCGGCACGGCAAAGGCCGGCCGCGACTACGACCATGAGGGCCACATCGACATGGCCCTGTTGAAGGCCACCCTGCCCTGGGACGACTACGACTTCTACCTCTGCGGCCCGGACGCCTTCATGCAGGCCACCTATGACGGCCTGCGCGAACGCAATGTGCCCGACGAGCGCATCCACGCAGAAGCCTTCGGTCCCTCGGCCCTAAAGCGATCCATGGCCGGTGCAGCCCCCGCCGCCGAACTGCCGGCACCCGCCACACAGCCTGTCCGCATCATCTTTGCCGACTCGGCCAAGGAAGCGCGCTGGAAGCCCGGCAACGGCAGCCTGCTCGAAGTAGCCGAGGCCCGGGGGCTGGAGCCCGCCTTCGGCTGCCGGGGCGGCAGCTGCGGCGACTGCCGCGCGCGTGTGCTGCAGGGCGGGGTGACCTATGCCTCGCCACCCTCCTTCGCCGTGCCAGCAGGCGAGGCCCTGATCTGCTGCGCCGTGCCTGCGCAGGAGACGGGGGAGGCTTTGCATCTGGCGTTGTGAGGAGCCTGTCTCTGCGCGCTTTCCACATCAGGACATACCGACGGCAAAAGGCACATCAGCGATTGCTGCCCAATGCTTGGCTGCATCTAGCCTTCTATCTGGACGAGTATCGATTCATCAAGCTCTATGACTTCAAACAGGCCCTGACCCCGCTCATAGACCTCCCCTGACAGGAACCGAACCACTTTCTGGCCGATGAGCATGCACATCTCCACGACAAAGCCATCTGCATCCCGGCGCATGTCTTTTATCCGCACAAGGCCCAAGGGCAACTCAGCCAGCAGTCGGTCACGGTAACCAATGGATGCAGGCACGCCGGGACCCGACTCAGACGCCTCTGGAGTCACAAGGTACAGGCCGTGAAACCCGCTGCCATCGTCGATACGGGAAAGCATTGACCAGACACGTCCGTCCACCAGTTGGATCCAAATCTCGATGAACTGGAGATAGGGCACCTGCGGATGGCTCCAGACTGCTTCGCCAGGTACCCAGTGCTGCCGACCTGATTCATCCATATCCCAGCGGCCACCTTCGGCCAACGCCATCTCGCAAGCTCGCCAGCCCACAATCACCTGCTGGTCGAGATCCTGAAGGGACGGGAACTGGCGCGGCCCCATGGGCTGGATGGAGCTCCCGGGGGCCGGCTCGGTGTCGTCGATATGGACTACCGCGAACCCTTCCTGCTCACTCGGCGGCTCGAACATGGCAAACACGCTGCGAATGGCCTGCTCCGGCACCTGGTGATCGGCTCGCCGCTGCGTGTTCCTCCGCAAGGCGGTCTGCAAATCGGCTTTGAGCCAAATACAGACTACGGGCACGCCATGTGATCTGGCGATCTGAATGGCACGCTCACGATGCACCGTCTTCGGAAGGGCGGCATCAAAGAACACCGCATCACCACCCAACGCTGCGGCGTTCTGTTGAATCCAGCTGCTCTTGCCTGCAGCTTGCACCCCCACCACCACATAGAGCTTGGTCGCGGGCGAGCTGACAGACAGTGCTTTGTCCAAGTCCCGGTACGCCAACTCCCATGCGGCAGCACTGCGTTCCGGGGTGAACAGGCGACCTTGTTCGGTTTCCAGATAGTGGTCTGGATTGATGTGCTTTGTAGTGTCCATGGTGAGCTGCAAGATTCTGGATCACTGTAGCTGGGCACGGCGCCGTACCGTCCGCAGACAAACGAACCCGCCATGCAAAACGCCTTGATCGATACACTCGCGGCAATTCCTGCGCCCTCGTACACGCCGCAAATCCAAAGCCCTGCCCATGCAACTCACCAACTGCCTGCTCCGCCTGTCGCCCTTGGTCCTCACCTGCCACATCGGCCTGGCCTGCGCACAGATCACCACGCCCTCAGCAGGCACCTATGTGCGCAAGGGCGGGGGTGGCGATCTGGTGGTGCGGGCCAATGGCAAGTTCCATATCCAGACCGTCGGTGCCAACGGCCATACCTGTGAGCTGGAAGGCACCATCACCAACGGCCGGGCCAAGATGGCGAATTCGGCCTGCGCCGTGGACTTCACGCCTGCCGGTCAGCGCGTCGGGGTCGACACGGCCACCGCCGAGGCATGCCGGGACTTCTGCGGCATGCGGGCCTGGTTCGGTGGCGACTACCTTCGGCCCACACCCGGCTGCACGGACAAGGCCATTGCCGCATCGCGCAGAAACTTCAAGCGCGCGTACGACGCCAAGGACTACCGCCTGGCACTGACCACGCTGGCGCCGGTGCTGCAGGACTGCGATGAGGTGCTGACCGGCGTCGCCAAAGGCTGGATACGCAACGACCTGGCGCTGGCGCAGCTTCGCTCGGGCGACGCAGCCGCCTGCCGCCAGACCCTGGCCCCGCTGGCCGAGGAAGCCGGCAAGACGGATCAGGAACTGCGCGAGGCCTATCCACCCACCGATGCCGATGTGGTGCTGCCCATGCTCAAGGCTGCGCGCACCAATCTGCGCTTGTGCAGTTGAGGCGGTGCCATCGCCATGAAAGATCCCGCATCGCCCAACGCAGGAATCTCCGGGCATTTCCGGCGTGAGGCGAAGTGGATGCTGTGGGTGCTTGGCGTGCTGCCCTTGGCGCTTGCCTTGCTGGCAGCGTGGCTGGCGCCACTGATCCTGAACCATGTGGAGAAAGACAAATGCCTGAAAGCTGGAGCACAGATCTCCAGGCAAACCGGCAAGTGCGAACGCCCTGAACAGGCGCCCCCGAAGGAGTGAATTGCGGGCTATCCCGTTGCTCGCCTGGCGCACGACGATGCCCTGTGCTTGGGCGTGGTGCCCATGCTGTAGCGGATCGGCGGCGGCCCGGGCGTCTTGCCCTATCCTTGTGCGCTTCATTCCAACTGAGCAGCGCCCTTGAACAGGGCTTGACCCCTTGCCACCCATGACCGATATCCGCCCCGCCCACTTTCCCGAAGACCTCGACGCCGTGGTCCGCATCTTCCGGGAGTACGTGGCCAGTCCCACCGTGAGCCTGGACTTCCAGGACTTCGAGACCGAGTTCGCCGCCCTGCCCGGCAAGTACGCCGCACCCCAGGGCTGCGTGCTGCTGGCCTGGAAAGACGGCCAGCCCGTGGGCTGCGCCGCCCTGCGCCAGGTGGATGCGCAGACAGGCGAAATGAAGCGCGTCTACGTGCGCCCCACGGTACGCGGCGAGAACCTGGGTCGCCGCCTGGTGGAAGGCATCCTGGACACCGCGCGCCACGCAGGCTACAGCCGCATCTGCCTGGACGTGCTGCCCGAGTTCCAGACCGCGCAGCGGCTGTATGAGTCCCTGGGTTTTGCGGATGCAGAGCCGGTGAGCTTCAATCCCGTGCCGGGCACGCGTTATCTCGGACTGGATCTTTGAGGCATGCACCCTCCGGCAGGCGGCCTTCAGCGCCTGCACGGCTTTCGATGCGCTGACACCCGGTCCCTGAGTCCTCGTCTGCAAGCATTCAGCACGGTGAGACCGTAGCCCATACCCCGGTCCAACAGCCTGCCCGCAAGCGCAGCGGCGGTACGGACCACCTCTCCCGCATCCTTCATCCGCAAATGCCCGTGGCCGAGCCGGGCAGCCTGCGCTTGTGCCCCGTGAATACCGCCCATGGCGAATGGCGCTGCCTGGGACCAAACGCTCATTGGCAGCATCTCTATTCACCTGGCATTTCAAACCTGATTTTAGGAATTGTCCTAAGGATAATTCTGAAAATGATCTGTGGGTGACTTCTTTGATTGACCTCGTGCAGGCCATGAAATCAAATGAGGACTCTTCGCACAGCAAACATCAGAAATCCGCTTGGACACTGCTAGCGGATTATTCGCCTGCTTGCAACCACTCATTTCCGTCAAATTGCCTTTATTGATCAAGCCGCATTGGCTGGAATTCTCGATTCCGCTCCTAATCCAGCGTCTCCATACACCATGCCAGCCTCCATTGCCGCCACTTTCTATCAGATCGGCTATGCCGACATGCTTGCTCGCCAAATGGAGCAAAAACAGATCGATGCCATTGTGCTCACGCCACAGGAATACGCAGACATACTGAGCGACAAGGCGCATAACAATCCTCGCCTGGCGGCCACGCTGCATGCCATGCTGGCCCACAGTGCGCTTGGGCGATACTGGACACACACCGCCAGCCCGAATGCAGGCAAACCCTGGGTCGCTCCCGCCTCCCTGATGGTCAGCGACGCGTACCTGATCACCAAAACGCTGATTGCATTGGGCCTGGCCGGTGCCCGCTCCTATATCAAGACAACCGCCACAGGCACCTATATCATCATCACGGGCTATGCGGGACTTCGCCGCCAGCTGCTGCAAGGCACGCGATTCCTTGCCGCCAATCCACGCATGGTCCAGATGGGCCTGGGTATTCGCGGTCTGCAGAATGTGGCCAAGGGCGGGTTTCTTCTGAGCCTGGTGGTGGGCGCCGGGATAGAGACACTGGACTTCATCTTCAATGACGAGAAGACCATGCATGATCTTGTGGGAGGGATTGGGGTGGAAGCGGTCAAGGCGGGATTGGCGACGATGATTGCAATAAGCGCGGGAGCCTTAACTGCAAGCGTTACTACTTTGGTCATTTTTCCGTTAGGAGCGATGGCGTTAGCCATATTTGCCACTGGAGCACTTCTCAACTACACAGATCAGCGATGGAAAATAAAACAAAACGTTATTACAGCCCTAAAGTCTGTAAACAATGAAAAAGCACCAGGCATATATAAACTAGATCAAAGTACCATTCAATAAAGGCAGCCATCATCTCTCAGCACGGAAGCATCATCCAAGGATCACGATCCAACCAAAAAATCAGCTTCACAAGATACTTCGCGTCAAATCAAAAGAAAATCAATTCATTAAAATAAATATGAGAGACATAAAAAATATTCGGAAATCTGCAATATTTGGAATACCCATCAGCATTCTACTATCCGTCGGATGTTTCTGGTTTTTCTTTGCAGAAACAATCCCGATGCTGAAAGACATAAATGCTCTCGCGCCAACCATAAGAATCATGCCGGGCGCACCAACAATCTTCATGACTCCTTTCGTTTTTATTACATTAGCACTGGTATCGATGCTGAATTCCATCCCCTGCAACGACAGTATTCTACGAAAATCCGATAAAGCACTATCAATAGTTTTCACCCTTGGAATTTCTTCAGCACTGGTTTCTTTGATATTCATTACTCCGCTGCACTACTATGCGATGCCTAAGCTGGGCTATACACGTTGCAATATTCTGGAAGGGCATCCCAGCATATATTTCACAGACTGGGTCAAAAACCCAGAATGGTGCGTTCGGGGAAAATCCAGGGAGTGGGTCATGGAGCAAGCCAGGCTCGCCAGCGGTCCTGAAAATCCCTGAAATAAAAAAAGCGCAGACCACATGGTCCGCGCTTTTTTGCATCCTCCGGCAGCCGTGCTGCCAACCCCCTCAGAACGCCTCTTCACTCATCTCTGCGCAGGTCATGTCGCGCTCACGCACGACCTTGAGCCATGCGCCTATCCGGGGCAGTTCGTAACGGAAGAAATAGCGCATGGCGGCCATGCGGCCAGCGTTGGCAGGTTCGGTCAGGGCGGCGTCCTTGGCGAGCACGGCCAGGGACACGTCCAGCCAGGTCCAGGCCAGCACCGTGTGGCCAAAGGCCTGCATATACGGCACGGCATTGGCCAGGGCCTGTTGCGGGTCGTCGGTGGCCCATGCGGCCTTGGTGGTGGCGCCGACTTCCTGCAGGGCCTTGGCCAGTTCATTGGCATGGCCGGCCAGTTCGGGCCGGACCATGGCGCGCTGGATGGTGTCGTTGATGCGCGTGGCCAGCAGCTGCAGGCCCTTGCCGCCCTCCATGAGCACCTTGCGGCCCAGCAGGTCCATGGCCTGGATGCCGTGCGTGCCTTCGTGGATCATGTTCAGGCGGTTGTCGCGCCAGTACTGCTCCACGGGGAAGTCGCGCGTGTAGCCGTAGCCGCCGTGGATCTGGATGGCCAGGGAGTTGGCCTCCAGGCAGAACTCGCTGGGCCAGCTCTTGGAGATGGGGGTCAGCACTTCCAGCAGCAGCCGGGCCTCGGCCACAGATTCGGGCGTGCCGGTGTGCTGCTCATCGACCAAGCGCGCGCAGAACAGGTTCAGCGCCAGCGCGCCTTCGCAATAGGACTTCTGCGCCAGCAGCATGCGCTTGACGTCGGCGTGCTCGATGATGCGCGACTGGGGCCGCGTGGCATCCTTGCCGGCTGCACCCGGCGCCCCCTTGATCGGCCGGCCCTGCGGGCGGCTCTGCGCGTACTCCAGGCTGGCGTGGTAGCCGGCCAGGCCCAGCATAGTGGCGGCCATGCCGATGGAGATGCGGGCCTCGTTCATCATGTGGAACATGCATTTGAGGCCCTCGCCGGGCTTGCCGACCAGGTAGCCCACGGCCCCGGCGCCGCCGCGCACGGGAAAGCGCCCTTCCCCGAAGTTCAGCAGCGTGTTGGTGGTGCCGCGCCAGCCCAGCTTGTGGTTGAGGCCGGCCAGGGCCACGTCGTTGCGCTCGCCGGTGAGCTGGCCTTCGGTGTCCACGAGCTTCTTGGGCACGATGAACAGCGAGATGCCCCGCACGCCGGGCACGGGCTTGCCATCGGGGCCGGGGATCTTGGCCAGCACCAGATGGACGATGTTCTCGGTCAGCTCATGGTCGCCCGCGCTGATCCACATCTTGTTGCCCTTGAGGCGGTAGCGCGGGCCCAGTGCATCGCTCTCGAAGTCGGCGCCATCGGGCTCGGCGCGGGTGGCAATGTCGCTCAGTGACGAGCCGGCCTGGGGTTCGGACAGGCACATGGTGCCGGCCCAGCGGCCATTGAATTCATTGGTGGCGAAGACCTGCTTTTGCATGTCCGTGCCGTGGGCCATGATGGCATTGGCATTGCCCGAGGTCAGCATGTTGGAGCCGATACTGATGGAGGCCGCCGCGAAGAAGCTGTTGGCTGCCGCCTCCACCGTATAGGGCAGTTGCATGCCACCGATGTCGTAGTCCTGGGCGGCGCTGAGCATGCCCGAGTCGGCATAGGCCTGGCGCGCATCGTGGGTGCACTGGGGCAGGATGACTTTCTCGCCGTCGAACTGCGGCTCCTGCGTGTCCACGGTGCGGTTGAAGGGGGCGTATTTCTCGCGGGCGATGCGCTCGCAGGTGTCGAGCACGGCATCGAAGGTGTCGCGCGAATGGTCGGCAAAGCGCTCGCGCTCGCCCAGCGCATCGGCGCGCAGCCATTCATAGAGCAGGAAATCGATGGTGGAACGCAGGCGCATGGTGATGTCCGGAATCAAAAAAGAAGCCGCAGGCGCCGCCAGAGGGAGCGCGTGCGGCCAACAGGAGTAACGGGAACAGGCAGTGGCGGCCGCAGCCGCCACCTGCACTTACAGCACTTCGAACACGCCGGCGGCACCCATGCCGCCGCCGATGCACATGGTCACGCAGACACGCTTGGCACCGCGGCGCTTGCCTTCGATAAGGGCATGGCCCGTCAGGCGCTGGCCCGACACGCCATAGGGATGGCCCAGTGCGATGGCGCCGCCGTTGACATTGAGGCGATCGTTGGGGATGCCCAGCTTGTCGCGGCAGTACAGCACCTGCACGGCAAAGGCTTCATTGAGCTCCCACAGGTCGATGTCCTGCACCGTCAGGCCCAGCTTCTTGAGCACCTTGGGCACGGCGAAGACGGGGCCGATGCCCATTTCGTCAGGCTCGCAGCCGGCCACGGCAAAGCCCAGGAAGCGGCCAAGAGGCTTGAGGTTGTTGCGCGAGGCATAGTCCTCGCTCACCACCACGCAGGCGCCTGCGCCATCGGAGAACTGGCTGGCATTGCCGGCCGAGATCACGCCGCCGGGCAGCGCGGGGCGGATGCCCGAGATGCCTTCCTTGGTCGTGCCTTCGCGCACGCCCTCGTCCTTGCTGCAGGTCACTTCCTTGGTGATCAGGCCGCGCACCTTGTCGGCCACGCCCATGGTCACGGTGATGGGCGCGATCTCGGCGTCCAGCAGGCCGGCGGCCTGGGCCGCGCAGGCCTTTTGCTGGCTGGCGGCGCCGTACTCGTCCATGGCGTCACGGCCGATGCCGTAGCGCTTGGCGACCTGTTCGGCGGTCTGCAGCATGCTCCAGTAGATCTCGGGCTTTTGCTTGGCCAGGGCCAGGTCCTGGATCATGTGCAGGTTCATTTCCTGCTGCACGCAGGAGATGGACTCCACGCCGCCGGCCACGTAGACATCGCCCTCGCCCGCGATGATGCGTTGCGATGCGGTGGCAATGGTCTGCAGGCCCGAGGAGCAGAAGCGGTTGATGGTCATGCCCGATGCGGTGATGGGCAGGCCGGCCTTGAGCGCGATCTGGCGCGCAATGTTCATGCCGGTGGCGCCTTCGGGGTTGGCGCAGCCCATGATCACGTCATCGACGGCGGCAGGGTCGACGCCTGCGCGCTGCACGGCGTGCTGCACGGCATGGCCGCCCAGCGTGGCGCCATGGGTCATGTTGAAGGAGCCCTTCCAGCTTTTGGCCAGGGGCGTGCGGGCGGTGGAAACGATCACGGCGGATGTCATGGATATTCCTTGTATGGCGGGTTTGCGGTGGTTCGCAAAAAGTTCGTGCGCCGCACGTCTCAGCTGAATTGCTTGCCTTCGGCCGCCAGCTTCGCCAGCAGCGGGGCAGGCTGCCAGAAATCGGCGTCGTCGTTGGGGTTCTTGGCGAAGCGGTTCATGGCCTGGACCACGTTGAACAGCCCGACCTCACCCGCGTAGTGCATGGGGCCGCCGCGCCAGATGGGGAAGCCATAGCCGGTCAGGTAGACCATGTCGATATCGCCCGACTTGCCAGCGATGCCGTCTTCCAGGATGTGGGCGCCTTCGTTGACCAGGGCGAAGACCAGGCGCTGGACGATTTCCTCATCGGAGATCTTGCGCGGGGTGATGCCCAGCTCCTTGCGGTGGGACTCGATCATCTGGTTGACCAGCTCGGACGGGATGGCATCGCGCTTGCCCGCCTGGTAGTCGTACCAGCCCGCGCCGGTCTTCTGGCCGAAGCGGCCCAGCTCGCACAGCTTGTCGGCCGTGCGGCTGTACTTCATGTCGGCGCGCTCGACGGCGCGGCGCTTGCGGATGGCCCAGCCGATGTCGTTGCCGGCCAGATCGCCCATGCGGAACGGTCCCATGGCGAAGCCGAACTTCTCGATGGCCTTGTCCACCTGGGCAGGCGTGGCGCCTTCGTCCAGCAGGAAGCCGGCCTGGCGCGAGTACTGCTCGATCATGCGGTTGCCGATGAAGCCATCGCACACGCCCGAGACCACGGCGGTCTTCTTGATCTTCTTGGCCAGCTTCATCACGGTGGCCAGCACGTCCTTGGCGGTGTGCTTGCCGCGCACCACTTCCAGCAGCTTCATCACGTTGGCGGGGCTGAAGAAGTGCATGCCCACCACGTCCTGCGGGCGCTTGGTGAAGGCGGCGATCTTGTCCACGTCCAGCGTGGAGGTGTTGGAGGCCAGGATGGCGCCGGGCTTGGCCACCTCGTCCAGCTGCTTGAACACGGTTTCCTTGACGCCCAGCTCCTCGAACACCGCCTCGATGATGAGGTCGGCGTTCTTGAGCGCGTCATACGACAGCGTGGTGCTCAGCAGCGCCATGCGCTGGTCGTACTTTTCCTGGGTGAGCTTGCCCTTCTTGACCTGGGCTTCGTAGTTCTTGCGGATGGTGGCCACGCCACGGTCCAGCGCTTCCTGCTTGGTCTCCAGAATGGTCACGGGAATGCCCGCGTTCAGGAAGTTCATGGAGATGCCGCCGCCCATGGTGCCGGCACCGATGACGCCCACGGTCTTGATGTCGCGCACAGCCGTGTCCGAGGGCACGTCGGCGATCTTGGAGGCCGCGCGCTCGGCCATGAACAGGTGGCGCAGCGCGCGCGACTCGGGCGACCACATCAGTTGCATGAAGGCATCGCGCTCCAGGGCCATGCCCTCGTCGAACTTCTTGCGCGCGGCGTTCTCCACCGTGTCCACGCAGCGGGCCGGGGCCGGGTAGTTCTTGGCCATGCCCTTGACCATGTTGCGCGCGAACTGGAAGTAGGCGTCGCCCTGGGGGTGCTTGCAGGGCAGGTCGCGCACGCGCGGCAGCGGACGCTTGTCGGCCACTTCCAGCGCAAACGCCTTGGCCTCGTCCAGCAGGGACTCGGGCGAAGCGGCCATCTTGTCGAACAGCTTCTGGCCGGGGATGGAGGCCAGCAGCTCGCTCTTGACGGGTTCGCCGCTGACGATCATGTTCAGCGCGGTCTCCACGCCCAGCACGCGCGGCAGGCGCTGCGTGCCGCCTGCGCCGGGCAGCAGGCCCAGCTTGACTTCCGGCAGGGCCACCAGGGTGCCGGGAGCGGCCACGCGGTAGTTGCAGCCCAGCGCCAGCTCCAGCCCGCCGCCCATGCAGACGGTGTGGATGGCGGCCACCACGGGCTTGCTGCCCTGGTCCAGGGAATTGATCAGCGAGACCAGGTGCGGCTCGCGATACGCCTCTTCCTTGCCGAACTCGTTGATGTCAGCGCCGCCCGAAAAAGCCTTGCCGGCGCCCGTGATGACGATGGCCTTGACGGCCGGGTCGGCGTACGCCTTGTCCAGCCCCTCGACGATGCCCCGCCGCGTGGATAGCCCCAGGCCGTTGACCGGCGGATTGTTCAAGGTGATGACGGCGATGGCACCGTCCACTTTGTATTCAGCAGTCATGCTGTTGTCCCCTATGCGATAGAAAAAGAACGATCGTGCGTTTTTGATTGTAGGGAGTTCTTCCGCCTTTGCCATCCACCCTTGTCTCGGGCGGGACAAATTGTGTCGAGACGCCGAATAGGCACCTGTTCACCACGGTCTGACTCACTTCAGAAATTCCGTGTGCAGGCCTAGGCCGCCACGGCCAGCGGAGGTACGTCAAGCTTGATTTGCTGCCCCTCCAACATGGCATACCCTATTGACAGATAGTGGTTGCACAACTCCGGTTCGCCAACCAGAGACTGCTCCGCGTCTTCTGGCCGAAACAGCAACAGATGGCGCACATACAGCAGGTCGGCCTCGGACTCGATGGCGAAACGGATGAAATCCGGAAACTCGTGGATATTGTTGCGCTTCAGTGTCCAGGACAATCCAAGCCGTGGCCGGCGAAGCAGATCAGATCCGCGGCGCAGCGTTTGATAATAGTCGAGATTCTTCTTGAATGTAGGCAAATCGGCGCCTGTGCGATTGGCGGCAAAAACCTCGTCCGTGATCCCGTCTATGGAAAAGGTGAGCGTATCCACCAAGCGAATCTTTCGTTCGTCAAACCGCTGCTTCACAAATGTCCCATTGGTTACGCAGGTGACCAGCACGTTGTATGCCTCGCACAACTCGAACAAACGATTCCACAGGGGCATGGACACCATGCTCGGCTCGCCGCGGCCCACCAGGTTGATCAACGTCAGATAGGGGAAAACTTCATGCGCCAGAGACTCCAGCACATCTTGCGAAAAAGCCGGGCGCCGATTGTTCATGCGGTGCTCATTCTCATCTCCATGGCTGCTGCAATGCGAGCAGTGAAGATTGCATGCGGCAGTCAGTTCGAGACTCAGGGACTCTGGCAGATGCGGCACCTGTGCCAGCTGGCGAGACTCACTGTTCACCACCTGGGCGCGAACCCATTCCTTCAACCCCAGCAGATAGGCCTGCCTTGACAGTTCGTCTCCATCCTCAGGAACAAGTGCAGCGGAAACCACATCGAATTCTCCGTGCCCCTGAACAAAGGCTTCCAGCCGCAACTTTACCCAGCCCGCCTCACGCGCTTCATCGGGAATCAATACGCGTATTCGCTCCGCCTGGTGGACGTTTTGCAATCGAAAGCAAATGGCACGCTCTTCGCTGTAACGTCCCAGGATGCCGGTTGAAAAATACAGCTTGCTGAAATCATATCGATTGACGGGAGCCTTTTTTATGCGCAACGCCAATTCTATGTATAAATCCTCTTTTTTGACACGGAACAATCCTAGATTCTTCAGCTGAGGTTGGATTCTATTCATTTTTATTTCTCTCCCCCTGCTCCTTTATGAAGTCCCAGGCAATCGGTTGATATTCAACCTTCTTGGCTAGCGAAGCTTGTGTTCTTTCCCCTCCAAAGTTCGCCCAGATATTTCTCTGTTCGGCATATCTGATTTCACGAAACCAGCATTTCTTGCATTGCTCCCATTCTTTTTCCGTATTGAGCGTGCCGCGCACCGACTGCATGCGCTCGTTGTTCCATAGCGAAGAAAAATTGACATCCTTCTTCAGATGGCCCACATTCTCAGCGTACATGTTCGCACAAGTCACGACCTCTCCATCGGCCATGATGACCGCTGTCCGGTGTATGAATATGCATTCAGCCGGTTCCGCGGTTGATCTATCCACTGCAACCGCCTTGGCTTCATCGTGCAGCCTTTTCAAGTCTTCAATTGAAAGCATGATGTCGATTTTTTAAAGTTGAACTGATAGACATGGGGATGTCATTTCAGAAAATCCATCATAAGCCATCAATTGAAGACCCGGCGCAAGGCGATTTTCTTAAACCTCCAGCCACTCCTTGCGCACCTTCTGATCGGCGCGCAGCCCGTCGGGCGTGCCGTCGAAGACGATGCGCCCATGGCCCATGACCAGGGCGCGGTCCGAGATGCTCATGGCAATGGTGAGCTTTTGCTCGATCAGCAGCACGGACACGCCGCGCTGCTTGATCTTTTGCAGGTACTCGCCCACAAGCTCGACGATCTTGGGAGCCAGGCCCTCGGTGGGCTCGTCGATGATGATCAGGTCCGGGTCGCCCATCAGCGTGCGGCACAGGGTCAGCATCTGCTGCTCGCCGCCCGACATCACGCCGGCCTCGGTGTGCTGGCGCTCCTTCAGGCGCGGGAACATGGCATACATGTCGTCGAAGCCCCAGCGGCTGTCCCGGCCCTTGCCCTTCTGTCCCAGCAGCAGGTTCTGGTGCACGGTGAGGTTGGGGAACACGTCGCGGCTCTCGGGCACGTAGCCCACGCCCAGGTGGGCGATCTCGTAGGCCTTGCGGCCGGTCAGGCTCTGGCCCTTCCAGTCCAGCGAGCCCTCCCAGTGCACCAGGCCCATGATGGCCTTGGCCGTGGTGGAGCGGCCCGAGCCGTTGCGCCCCAGCAGCGCGACGATCTCGCCGGGCTGCACCGAGAAGTCCACGCCATGCAGCACATGGCTTTTGCCGTAGTAGGCATGCAGGTTGTTGATGTTCAGCATCCGCGCTTCCTCAATGTGCACCAGCTTGTTGATCCGCCACGGACGAGCCCAGATAGGCCTCCTGCACGCGTGGATTGGCACGCACGGCCTCGGGCGTGTCGTATGCGATGACTTCGCCGTAGACCACGACGGCGATCTTGTCGGCCAGGCCGAAGACCACGCCCATGTCGTGCTCCACGGTCAGCAGGGTCTTGCCTTCGGTGACCTTCTTGATCAGCTGGATGAAATGGGCCGTCTCGCTGTTGCTCATGCCGGCCGTGGGTTCGTCCAGCAGGATGACGCCGGCGCCGCCGCCGATGGTGATGCCGATCTCCAGCGCGCGCTGTTCGGCATAGGTCAGGTTCACCGCCAGCGTGTCGCGCTTTCTGTGCAGGCCGATCATCTCCATCAGCTCATCGGCGCGGGCATTGGCGTCGCGCAGCTTCGACAGGAAGCGCCAGCAGCTGTAGCGGTAGCCCAGGCTCCACAGCACGCTGCAGCGCAGGTTCTCGAACACGCTGAGCTTGGGAAAGATGTTGGTGATCTGAAAGCTGCGCGACAGCCCCATGCGGTTGATTTCGTAGGGCTTCTTGCCGTCGATGCGCTGGCCGTTGAGCAGCACCTGGCCGCTGGTGGGCTCGAAGCGGCCACTGATCAGGTTGAACAGCGTGCTCTTGCCCGCGCCGTTGGGGCCGATGATGGCCACGCGCTCGCCGGGCTTCACGGCCAGCTGGGCGCCACGGATGATCTCTGCCTTGCCGAAGCGCTTGTACAGGTCGCGCAGCTCCAGCGCGTAGGTGGCCTCGCCAGCCGCGGCGGCGGCCGCGGTGCCCGGACGTTCGATTGCAATGCTGGACATGGTTCAGCCCTCCCCGCGCTTGATGGCTTCTTCGATTTCTTCCTGGATGCGCTCCCAGCGGCGCAGGCACCAGCGCCTGGCCACTTCCAGCAGGCCCAGGCCCACCACGAAGATGGCAACGGCCACGGTCCAGGTCGATGCCGAGCTGGTATCGAGCTGCACGCCCATGAACGAGACCTGCGGACCCAGGGCCGCATTGAGCTGCAGGTGGTAGATCATCTCGACGATGGCCGCGCCGCCCACGATCATGACCAGTGCGCTGGCCGCGATGGCCAGGTAGGGCTGGGCCAGCCGGCGCCACTTGCCGAAGCGCGCCACGCGCAGGTTCATCATGATCAGGCTGGCAACGCCGCCCGGTGCGTACATCACCATCAGCAGGAACACCAGGCCCAGGTACAGCAGCCAGGCCTTGGTCAGCTCCGACAGCAGCACCGAGGCCAGCACCAGCAGCACGGCGCCGATGATGGGCCCGAAGAAGAAGGTGGCGCCGCCCAGGAAGGTGAACAGCAGGTACGAGCCCGAGCGCATGACGCTCACGCTGTCCATGGCCGTGATGATCTCGAAGTTGATGGCTGCAAGCCCCCCGCCCACGCCTGCGAAGAAGCCCGCGATGATGAAGGAGAAGTAGCGCACGCGCTGCGTGTTGTAGCCCACGAACTCCACGCGCTCGGGGTTGTCGCGCACGGCGTTGAGCATGCGGCCCAGAGGCGTGCCCGTGAAGGCGAACATGGCGGCCGTGCAGATGAAGCAGTAGGCAGCGATCAGGTAGTACACCTCCATGCCCGAGCCGAAGGTCAGCCCGAAGAAGGGCTTGCCATAGACGCGGTCGGTGGTGATGCCGCCCTCGCCCCCGAAGAACTCGGGGAACATCAGCGCCATGGACGCCACCAGCTCGCCGATGCCCATGGTGATCATGGCGAAGGTGGTGCCCGACTTCTTGGTGGTCACATAGCCCAGCAGGGCCGCGAAGAACATGCCGCCCAGGCCGCCGATGATGGGAATCAGCACCAGCGGAATGCCCCAGTCGCCGGAGCTGGCCCGGTTCATCGCATGGATGGCGATGAACGAGCCCAACCCCGTGTAGACCGCATGGCCGAAGCTCAGCATGCCGCCCTGCCCCAGCAGGATGTTGTAGGACAGGCAGATGATGATGAGATAGCCGATCTGGCTGAGCATGGTCAGCGCCAGGCTGCTGGTGAAAACCAGCGGCGCGACGATCAGCGCCAGGGCGAAGGCGCCCCAGATCAGGATGCGGCCGATGTTGAGCGGCTGGAAGCTGTAGTGGCGCCCTGCGCCCGCAGCCCCCGAAGCGCCCGGAACGCCTTTTGCGGCAGTGGATGTCATGGTCGTTTTGGTGATCGAGGACATGGTGTCAATCTCCCCGCGTGCCCAGGAGGCCCTTGGGCCGGAAGATGAGGATCAGCACCAGGAACAGGTAGGGCAGGATGGGCGCGACCTGGGAGATGGTGAGCTTGAGCAACGGCCAGCCAAAGGTCTGCTCGCCGACCGGGCTGCCCAGCGAGGTCAGCAGGCTGGCCAGCGACCAGTCGATGGCCACGGCAAAGGTCTGCACGACGCCGATCAGCAGCGATGCCACGAAGGCCCCCGCCAGCGAGCCCATGCCGCCGACCACCACCACCACGAAGATGATGGAGCCGACCGACATGGCCATGGCCGGCTCGGTCACATAGGTGTTGCCGCCGATGACGCCGGCCAGCCCCGCCAGCGCGCAGCCGCCGCCGAACACCATCATGAACACGCGCGGCACGTTGTGGCCCAGCGCCTCCACCATCTCGGGGTTCTTGAGCGCGGCCTGGATGACCAGGCCGATGCGCGTGCGCGTCAGCAGCAGCCAGACGGCCACCAGCATCAGCAGCGCCAGCAGCATCACGAAGGAGCGCGAGCGCGGGAACTGCGTGCCGTACAGCGTGAACAGCGGACCCTGCAGCGCGGGCGGCAGGCCGTAGGGCACGGTGCCCCGGCCCCAGACCAGCTGCACCACCTCGAGGATGAGATAGGACAGGCCGAAGGTCACGAGCAGTTCGGGCACATGGCCGTACTTGTGCACGCGGCGCAGGCTGTAGCGCTCGAACATGGCGCCCAGCGCGCCCACCAGCAGGGGCGCGACGAACAGCGCGCCCCAGAAGCCGATGATGCCGCTGAGCGTGTAGCCGAAGTACGCGCCCAGCATGTAGAAGCTGGTGTGGGCGAAGTTGAGCACGCCCATCATGCTGAAGATCAGCGTCAGCCCCGAGCTGAGCATGAACAGCAGCAGTCCATAGCTCACGCCGTTGAGCAGCGATATGGTGAAGAACTCAAGCGTCATCGAAAGGCCTTGGTCTCGGTGCGTTGGGGACAGGAAGCGGTGCGGGCCGCTCTCAGGACGGGCGCTTCATCTGGCAGGAGGTGGGCGTGCTGGCCACGTAGGGCTCGTAGTACTTCACCGGAGCGAAGGTGTAGCCCGTGTTCTCTGCGTCATACGGGTTCTTGCCGCCGGCCTTTTCCCAGCGCGTGATGTACAGGCCCTGCTGCAGCTGGTGGTCGGTCTTGCGCATCTCCACTTCGCCATTGAAGCTCTTGAGCTTCATGCCCTCCAGCGCGGCCGCCACCTTGACGGGGTCGGTGCCGCCGGTCTTGACGAAGGCCGCATCCAGCAGCGCGAACACGTGGTAAATCGAGCTTTGCGTGAGGTCGTCGTTCATCTTCTTCTTGAACTCGGCCATCAGCGGCTGGATGGGGCCGCCCATGTTGTAGTGGCCGTAGCCCACCGTGTAGACCTTGCCGTCGGAGGCCGCGCCCATGGCCGTGGGCGAGCCCGAGCCGAAGGCGTAGTAGGTGTAGAACTTGACGTTGTTCAGGCCCGCGTCGTTGGCGGCCTTGAGCAGCAGCGACAGGTCCGAGCCCCAGTTACCCGTGATCACCGTGTCGGCGCCCGATTGCTTGATCTTGGCGATGTAGGGCGCGAAGTCGCGCACCTGGGCCAGGGGCGCGAAGTCGTCGCCCACCACCTGCACATCAGGCCGCTTGGCCTTGAGCATTTCCTTGGCGTACTTGGATACCTGCTGGCCGTGCGAGTAGTTCTGGTTGATCAAGTAGACCTTCTTGACCTCGGGCACATCCTTCATATAGGTCGTCAGCGCTTCCATCTTCATGGAGGTGTCGGCATCCAGGCGGAAGTGCCAGTAGCTGCACTTGCTGTTGGTGAGGTCCGGGTCCACCGCCGCGTAGTTGAGGTAGACGACTTCCTTGCCCTTGTTGCGTGCGTTGTGCTTTTCCAGCGCATCCATGATGGCCAGGGCCGGGCCCGAGCCGTTGCCCTGCACCACGTAGCGTGCGCCCTGGTCCATGGCCGAACGCAGCACGGCCGTGGTCTCCTGCGGGCTGAGCTTGTTGTCCAGCGGGATGATCTCGAACTTCACGCCCGAGGCATTTTTCCTGTTGAACTCCTCGGCCATCAGCTGGAAGGTCTTGAGCTGGTTCGTGCCCACGGCGGCCATCAGACCCGACAGCGGATCGATCCAGCCGATCTTCACCGTCTCGCCCTTTTGCGCCCAGGCGCCCGATGCACAGGCCAGCATGGCCGAGGCGGCCACCGAATGCACGATCCACTTCATTTTTCTGTCTCCTTTTTCCGGTTGATTCGGATATCTGTATTGGCGCCAGACTAACGCCTGAATGACAATTTCCCTCTGGGGAATGCCTTAGAAACTATCGCGCATGCGACTTGGCTGCGGCCCTGGACACATTGGCGACAGATCGCCATCGATCAGGCCAGAAAACCGTGTTTTGCCTGATTTCAGGCAAAAAAAGGGGCGCCTCGCGCCCCTTTGCGAAGTCATGCGTTCTCCCGTATATCAATGAGCCATGGCGATCAGCCAGAAACTGGCTTGTCGCAACGAGGAGGCACCGAGGAAGGGCCGCCCCGCACTGAGGGTGCCGTCCCCCTCCCGCGAAGCGAGAGAGGGGGAAGCGGCGCAGCCGCTCAGGGGGAGGCTTTTCATTTCAGGAAGGCCGTTTCATCTCGCATGAAGTCGGCGTGCTGGCCACATAGGGCTCGTAGTACTTCACGGGAACAAAGGTGTAGCCGGTGTTCTCCGAATCCATCGGGTACTTGCCGCCGGCCTTTTCCCAGCGCGCGATGAACAGGCCCTGCTGCAGCTGGTGGTCGCTCTTGCGCATCTCCACTTCGCCGTTGAGGCTGTTGAACTTCATGCCTTCCATGGTGGCAGCCACCTTGGCCGGGTCCGTGGTCTTGGCGCGCAGGAAGGCCTGGTCCAGCATGGTCAGGCCCGAGTACAGCGAGCCCGTGTACATGTCGTCGTTGAACTTGGCCTTGTAGCCCTTGGTGATGCGGTCCAGCGGGCCGGGCAGGTTCATGTGGCCGTAGCCCACCATGTAGACCTTGTCGGCCGCAGCCGCGCCCATGGCCGTGGGCGCGCCGGTGGCGATGGCGTAGTAGGTGTAGAACTTGACGTTGTTCAGGCCCGCGTCGCTGGCGGCCTTGATCAGCAGCGCCAGGTCCGAGCCCCAGTTGCCCGTGATCACCGAGTCGGCGCCCGACTGCTTGATCTTGGCGATGTAGGGTGCGAAGTCGCGCACCTGGGCCAGCGGCGAGAAGTCGTCGCCCACGATCTCCACATCGGGGCGCTTGCGCTTGAGCATCTCCTTGGCGTATTTGGAGACCTGCTGGCCGTGCGAGTAGTTCTGGTTGATCAGGTAGACCTTCTTGACCTCGGGCACGTCCTTCATATAGGTCGTCAGCGCTTCCATCTTCATGGAGGTGTCCGCATCCAGGCGGAAGTGCCAGTAGCTGCACTTGCTGTTGGTCAGGTCCGGGTCCACGGCCGCGTAGTTGAGGTAGACGACTTCCTTGCCCTTGTTGCGCGCGTTGTGCTTTTCCAGCGCATCCATGATGGCCAGGGCCGGGCCCGAGCCGTTGCCCTGGAAGACGTAGCGCACGCCCTGGTCCATGGCCGAGCGCAGGGCCGCCGTGGTTTCCTGCGGGCTGAGCTTGTTGTCGATGCCGATGATTTCGAACTTCACGCCCGAGGCCGTGCCCTTGTTGAGCTCCTCGGCGATGTACTGCAGGCTCTTGAGCTGGTTGGACCCCAGCGCGGCCATGAGGCCGGACAGCGGGTCGATCCACGCAACCTTCACCGTCTCGCCCTTCTGGGCCATGGCGCCCGTGGCGCAAGCCAGGGCCAGGGATGCCGTCAATGCCTTGATCGCAAACTTCATGAAGCGTCTCCTCTTGTGGTGGTTTCTGGGCGAGGCCCAGGGTAATGGCCCCTGTGCCCTGCCCTGATCGGTGATTGCCCCTAGCGGCTATCGCCGACGAGACTCGGACCGGCCGCCCCGGCCAGGACATGCCCCCGCATGCCCTGGCCCGGTGGCCGCCCGCAACGGCTCAAAGCCCCGGCAGCCGGTAGCCGGCCAGCTGCTCGCGCAGCCGGGTCTTGAGCATTTTTCCGGTGGCGCCCAGCGGAATGGCATCGACGAAGACCACGTCGTCGGGGATCTGCCACTTGGCGGTCTTGCCCTCGTAGAACTTGAGCAGTTCCTCGCGCGTGACCTCGGCGCCGGGCTTCTTCGCCACGGCGACGATGGGGCGCTCGTCCCACTTGGGATGCGGCATGCCGATGCAGGCGGCCATGGCCACGGCCGGATGGGCCATGGCGATGTTCTCGATGTCGATGGAGCTGATCCACTCGCCGCCGGACTTGATCACGTCCTTGCTGCGGTCGGTGATCTGCATGAAGCCGTCCGGGTCGATGGTGGCCACGTCGCCCGTGGGGAACCAGCCGCGGCCCTGCGCGTCCTTGACCAGCGGGCTCTCGCCCTTGAAGTAGCTGTCCACGATCCAGGGGCCGCGCACCAGCAGGTCGCCATAGCTCTTGCCGTCCCAGGGCTGGTCGGTGCCGTCGCTGTCGACGATGCGCAAGTCCACGCCGTAGATGGCGCGGCCCTGCTTTTGCAGGATCTTCATCTGCTCGTCCTTGGGCAGCTGCAGCTGCTTGTTCTTGAGCGTGCACAGCGTGCCCAGCGGGCTCATCTCGGTCATGCCCCAGGCATGCAGCACCTCCACGCCGAACTCGTCCTGGAAGGCCGTGATCATGGCCGGCGGGCAGGCGGAGCCGCCGATCACCGTGCGCTTGAGCGTGGAAAACCGCAGGCCGCCCGGCCTGATGTGGCCCAGCAGCATCTGCCAGACCGTGGGCACGCCGGCCGCGTAGGTCACGCCTTCGGCCTCGATCAGCTCGTACAGCGACTTGCCGTCCAGCGCCGGGCCGGGAAACACCAGCTTGCAGCCCGTGAGCGCGGCCGAGTAGGGAATGCCCCAGGCGTTGACGTGGAACATGGGCACGACGGGCAGCACCGAGTCGCGCGCCGATATGCACATCACATCGGGCAGCGCGGCCGCGTAGGCGTGCAGCGTGGTGGAGCGGTGGCTGTAGAGCACGGCCTTCGGGTTGCCCGTGGTGCCGCTGGTGTAGCACATGCTGGAGGCCGTGTTCTCGTCGAATTCGGGCCACTGGTACTGGTCGGGCTGGCCGCCAATCCAGTCCTCGTAGCTGACCAGGCCCGGAATGCCGCTGTCGGCGGGCAGGTGGTCCGCATCGCACAACGCCACCCACTGGCGCACCGTGGGGCACTTGGCATGCACGGCCTGGATGATGGGCAGGAAGGTCAGGTCAAAGCACATGACGCGGTCTTCCGCGTGGTTGATGATCCACGCCACCTGGTCGGGGTGCAGGCGCGGGTTGACCGTGTGCAGCACGCGGCCCGAGCCGCTGACGCCGAAGTACATCTCCATGTGGCGGTAGCCGTTCCAGGCCAGCGAGGCCACGCGGTCGCCGGGCTGCAGGCCCAGGCCGTCCAGCGTGTTCGCCAGCTGGCGCGAACGCCGTGCCAGGTCGCGGTACGTATAGCGATGGATATCGCCCTCCACCCTGCGCGAGACGATCTCCGCATCGCCATGGTGGCGGTCGGCGAAGTCGATCAGCGACGAGATCAACAGTGGTTGGCTTTGCATCAGACCCAGCATCTATAGGCTCCTAAGGTGATTGAACTTCGTGAACGTCGTGAACTGCGGACCGCGGATTCGCGCAAGGCCGAGGACCTGGTGCGCGATGCCGCTGCCCGCATGGAGGGTGGCTCAGGCCGGCGCCCTGGGTCCGATCCCGGCAGGGACAGGCGCATTGTTTTTCCGGCATGGTTGACGCATTGTCTTGTCGCAACTCGGCAGCGTCTTCGCATGCTCGTATGGGATATACCCTAGGACGATGCTGGAGGCATGCGCCGCGTCATGCCACAGCGTGTTCGTGGACGGCGTCTTGTCGTTGCCGAAGATCCAGTATCCGGTCTGCGATGGCGAATCCACTGTCACGCGAATGCTTGAACCGGCGCGGAACACATGCGCGAATTTCTGGATCTCCACCCGCATCAACTGGGGCTGGCCGGCGACCAGTGGCACATCCTTGTCCCGTGTGTAGGCACCCCAGGGACGCAGCGCCGTGGAACGGCTCTCATCGAGCGCACGCTTGGACGCACGCAGCCAGCCGCGCTGCACGAACATCTCCTGCCCGTCCGGCCGCACCTCGGATACGGTGACCTGGATGTCGGTATTGGCGGCCGTGGCGCTGAGCCACAGGTCGGCCGAGCCTTCGCCATAGAAGCTCAGGTCCTGCGGCAGGGCCGCCGTGGTGAAGACCAGCTGGCCATCCTTTTCCGAAGCGGGCACGGCGGGCCAGCCTTCGGCCGCCGGGTTGTTCACCTGCGGACTCAGGGCCGGATAGCGGTAGCTGGACGAAGCCGTGCCTGAGGCGGGTGCGCTGTCGCCCAGCGCCTGGCCGGGCTGCATCCACAGGCGCAGGGGCTTGACCTGGACAGGCAGCCGGTCAAACCGGGCCTCGCCCGTGGGCATGAGCTTGGCGCCGCCATTGAGGGCCTTGGCGTCCGTGGTCTGCATCTCCTGCAGCAGGCGCACGCGCGGCTCCTTGTCGAAGCCGTTGTCCTCGCCCTTGACGAAGCGCGCCAGGAAGCGCTTCAAGGTCTGGTCGATATGGTCCGAGGTGATGTTCGTGTGGTGGTCGCCGTTGGAGCTGACCAGCCACATCCTGTCGGGCGCAATGGTGTCCTCGTAGTAGCCCGAGCGCGGGCCGATCTGCTCGTCCTGCCAGGACTGCGTGCCCAGCGTGGGGATATTGATCTTGCCGCTTTGCAGCATGGCGCTGCGCTCCAGGTACAGGCCATCGGCATAGGGGTTGTCCAGCCACTTGATCAGGTCCAGCTCGGGCCGCTTGATCTTCTCGATGTTGTCGGCCACCGTCTTGGCGCATTCCGTGTCGCCGCCGTTCTTCACCGCCAGGTCGGCGGCCGTGCGCCAGATGCGCGGGAAGCCGTTCCACCACTGCGCCGGAAAGCCGATGTTGGCAATGCCGCCCGGATAGCCCACGTCCCGGTAGGGATCGCCCACATTCTTGCTGGGCGTGATCGCCAGCAGCCCCTTGGGCCGGTGTGCCGCCACCCACAGCTGGTTGTAGCCCGAGTACGAGTAGCCGATCATGCCGATGCGGCCGTTGGACCAGGCCTGCCGCCCGGCCCATTCGATGGCAAAGGCACCGGCCGCACCTACGCTGGCGTCAAACACCTTGTCATCCCCCGTGGAGCAGCCCGTGCCCGGCACGTTCAGCCCCATGACCGCATAGCCTTCCTTGGTCCAGGGACTGCTGATGTTGGGGTACGAGCCCGAGATATAGCCGTCGTACTCGACCAGCAGCGGGAACGGGCCCTGCCCCTCGGGCAGCAACAGCGAGTAGCGCATCCTGCTGCCGTCCGGCAGGGTGATGTAGCCCGATTGCTGGCCCGGCCCCATGGGCGCGGGCATGCCCGACGATCCCCCTCCGCAGGCGGCCAGGCCCACGGCGGCGGCCGCAATGGCCCCCGCCAGCGGCCAGCGCCAGGCATGTGTGAAAACGGTCTTGACTGTCATGGGTACTTGTCTCCTTCGTTGTTGTTGGCTATCTCTTGGGGCTTGCCGCGGCAAGCCCCTGCTCGCTCATCTACTCGCTCACCTGCCCGCTCAACGGCTCTCTCACTGCAGCCGGATGCTGGTCGCGCCCGGCTCGGCGTCGAAGATCAGGCTGGACGGCCAGGGCTTCCATGTCTGGCCCAGGGCCGCGTTCTGCGGATTGCCCGTCTGCATGAAGGCCTTGAGGCTGGCCATCATGGCGTTCGACAGCGCCAGCCGGCCCGGGGCATTGGCCGTGCTGTTGGTCACGCGGGAGAACACGGAGGGCCCGAAGTTGCCGAAGAGAAAAGGCAGATCGAAGGCATGGGCCGCGCCGTAGACCGTGTTCCAGGGCGCGGGCTGGCGCGCCCAGTCGAAGCGGTAGCTCCAGACCTCGGCCTGCCGGGTGCGCAGCGTGTTGAGCAACTGGTCGCGGCTGGGATCGGCGAACAGATGGGTCAGTTGCGCCATGCGGGCGTTGTAGCCGGTGACCGGCGTATCGACGGGCAGGTAGGCGGCATCGATGATGTCGGCCAGGACCGGCGCGTTGGGCGACTGCGCATCGAAGGACTGCATCATGCGAAAGCGCGCCGCATCATCGATCCTGAAGCCCGGCTTGCCGCCCAGCGCCGCCAGCAGGGGCGCGAACAGCTTGCCCTCCTCGGCCGTGTAGCCGGCCATCACGGGCATGCGGTTGTATTGGCCCGCAGCCAGCGCAGCCATGGGATCGGTGGGCAGCAGCAGGCCGTCGGGAATCGGTCCCGCGCCCGTCAGGCCCTTGGCCACCAGGGTCTGCAGCAGCACGCGCGCGTCCTTGCCGCGCAGGTAGGCCGCAATCTGCGCCGGTGTCCAGCCGGCAGCCACCGTGGCCGCAGCCGCCACATCGGCAGCCAGCCCATCGGCCACCATCAGATGGGCCAGCAGCAGCGCGGACTGGGTGGCGTAGGCCGAAGCCGGCTTGAGCGTGGCCAGCACGCCGGCCGGCAGGTTGGATGGAAGCGACAGCCCGCCGCTGATGGGCACCAGCCTGTGGAACAGGCCGCGCGCCGACTCGGCCGCCAGCAGCGCCAGCACATTGGTGGCACCTGCCGACTGGCCCATGAGCGTGACATTGCCCGGATCGCCGCCAAAGCCCGCGATATTGCGCTGCACAAAGCGCAGCGCCTGCAGGTTGTCCAGCAGCGCGAAGTTGCCCGTGGCCGGCGCGCCGGCCTGCATCTGCGGCATGTGCATGTAGCCCAGGATGTCCAGCCGGTAGTTGGCCGTCACCACCACGGCATTGGCGGCGCGCGCCAGGGCCGCGCCGTCATACAGCGGATCGGCCGTATAGCCCGAGATGGCGCTGCCGCCGTGGATGAACACCAGCACCGGCAGCTTCTCGGCACCGCTGGCCGGGCGCCAGATGTTGAGCGTCAGGCAGTCCTCGCTGCCCACGGGCTGGCCCAGGGTGGAGGCAATGGTGTCGTCGAAGCGGTTGTTGGCTCCCGGGCCGTACATGCGCCCGATCTGCAGGCAGGCATTGCCGAACTGGCGCGCCTCGCGCACGCCCTCCCAGGCCTTGGGCTCGGCCGGCGGCTGCCAGCGCAGCGCGCCCACAGGCGCCTGGGCAAAGGGCACGCCCTTCCAGTAATAGGTGCCCGTGGCGGCGCCATCGTCCACGCCGCGCAAGGGGCCGTAGGCCGTCTCGCGCAGTTCGGGGCCTCCGCCGCCCGAGCCGCCGCAGGCCGCGAGCCACAAAGCCATTGAAGCCACGGCCAGGCGTATGCCGCCAGCCATCCACCGCTGTCCTGTGCGCATGCTTGTCTCCTGAATGGTTTTTGGGGTTTCCCGTATGGGCCGCGCCGGGCCCATGGGTCACACTGCGCAGTCGTTCGCCGCGCTGCAAAAATTCTAGGAACAGCGCGGCAAAACGCCGCTATCGCAACCACGCCAAAACAGTGACTTCAGAACGCAAACAGCGCCCCGAATGGCCCAGGAAAACCCGGTCATGACAACGCAGCGCAGCAGCTCCGCCGCCTGGGTGCGCGGCATCCTGGACATGATGGCCACCGAAGGGCTGGCCCCGCAAAGCCTGTGCGCCGCAGCCGATATCGACCTTGCCGCACTGCAGCATTCGCAGGCCCGTACCGATGTGGACCGCGTGAGCCGGCTCTGGGAGCTGGCCGTGGCCCAGTCCGCCAATCCCACGCTGGGGCTGGACCGGCAACTGGCCGCGCGCCACGGCAACATCGATCTGGTCGGCTACTCGCTGGCTTCGGGCCCGCACCTGCTGGCCGGCTTCCGCGACCTGGAACGCCACATGGCCGTGATCTCGGACGCAACGTCCTTCACGCTGGAGCGCGATGCGCGCGGCTACTGGTTGTCCATACATCACATCGGCGCCACAAGGCCCGTGCCGCGCCAGCGCGTGGAGTTCGCCGTGCTCACGCTGCTGGTGCTGTGCAACTGGCTGACGCGGCGCGATGTCCGGCCGCTGGCCGTGGAGTTCATGGCCGAGGCGCCCGCCCCCTCGCACGAGGCCGCCTACCGCGCAGCCTTCGGCCTGCTGCCGCGCTTCGGCGAGGACGCGAACCGCTTCCTGCTGTCCGAGGCCGACCTGCTCGCCCCCATTCCCACGCACAACCCCGAACTGCTGGCACTGCACGAAAAGCTGGTCGAAACCGAACTCGACCACCTGGGCCAGGCCGGCGTGGGCGCGCGCGTGCGCCACGAGATCGCGCGCCTGCTGCCCCAGGGCGAGCCGCGCCGCGAAGACGTGGCCAGCCTGCTGGGCCTGACCGACCGCACCTTGCAGCGCCGCCTGCAGGCCGAAGACACCAGCTACCAGCAACTGCTGGACGAAACCCGGCGCGAGCTGGCCCTGCAGTACCTGGGCGAGCCGCGCCGCAGCCTGGCCGAGGTGGCCGACCTGCTGGGCTTTGTGGACCAGAGCAACCTCTTTCGCGCCTGCCGCCGCTGGTTCGGCATGCCGCCGGGCCAGTACCGGCAGCAACTGCGTGCGTGAATGCATGGGGTGAATGCGCGCATGAACCTTGCGCCCCACGGGGCATAGGCGCTGGGGGACAATTCCCGCATGAACCTGCATGCTGCCGCCGAAGGCCAGGCTCCGGCGACCTCCCCACGCCCTCCCATCTCCTGGCAAGACGGCTTCGCCGCCCTGGGCCCGGACTTCTTCACCCATCTGCGCCCCACGCCGCTGCCCGAGCCGCACTGGATTGCCACCAGCACCGGCACCGCCGAGCTGCTGGGCCTGGACCCGCAGTGGCTGGCCTCCGATGAGGCCCTGCAGGCGCTCACCGGCAATGCCGTGCTGCCCGGCAGCCATCCGCTGGCCAGCGTCTACAGCGGCCACCAGTTCGGCGTCTGGGCCGGCCAGCTTGGCGACGGCCGTGCCATCTTGCTTGGCGAGACCGCCTCGGGCCAAGAGATTCAGCTCAAGGGCGCGGGCCGCACGCCCTACTCGCGCATGGGCGACGGGCGCGCCGTGCTGCGCTCGTCCATCCGCGAGTTCCTGTGCAGCGAGGCCATGCACGCCCTGGGCATTCCCACCACGCGCGCGCTGAGCCTGACCGGATCGCCCGCCCCCATTCGCCGCGAAGAGATCGAGACCGCCGCCGTGGTGGCACGCGTGGCGCCCAGCTTCATACGCTTCGGCCACTTCGAGCACTTTGCGGCGCGCGACCAGATAGCGCCTTTGCGCCAACTGGCCGACTACGTGATCGACCGCTACTACCCCGAATGCCGCACGGCCGAGGCACTGGCCGGCAACGCCTACGCCAACTTCCTGCAGGCCGTGAGCGAGCGCACGGCGCGGCTGCTGGCGCACTGGCAGGCCGTGGGCTTTTGCCATGGCGTGATGAACACCGACAACATGAGCATCCTGGGCCTGACCATCGACTACGGGCCCTTCCAGTTCCTCGATGCCTTCAACCCCGGCCATATCTGCAACCACAGTGACACCCAGGGCCGCTACGCCTTCAACCGCCAGCCCCAGGTGGCCTACTGGAACCTGTACTGCCTGGGCCAGGCCCTGCTGCCGCTGATCGGCGAAGAGGAACTGACCATTGCGGCGCTGGAGTCATACAAGCAGGTGTTTCCGCAGGCCTATGGCGCCCTCATGCTGCGCAAGCTGGGCCTGCCCGAAGATGCGCCAGGCACGCCGCCCGCCGAGGGGCGCTTTGCCGCCCTGGTGAACCCGCTGCTGCAGCTCATGGCCGACAACGCGGTGGACTACACCATCTTCTTCAGCCGCCTGACCGATGCGGTGGCTGCCGGTGCCGGTGCCGGCACGGACCTCGACCTCGAGCCCGTGCGCGACCTGGTGCTGGACCGCGAGGCCTTCGACCGCTGGGCAGCCCTGTACGCACGGCACCTGGCAGGCACGGATGCCGCGGCGGCCGCCGCTTTGATGCAAGAATCGAATCCGCGCTTCGTGCTGCGCAACCACCTGGGAGAGATGGCCATCCGCGCCGCAAAGGCCGGTGACTTCGCTCCCGTGCGCCAATTGCTGGCCGTGCTGCAGACTCCGTTCGACCCCCACGCCGAGCATGCCGAATGGGCAGGCTTCCCGCCCGACTGGGCTTCCTCCATCGAGATCAGCTGTTCATCATGAGCTTTCCCATCCACAAGACCGAACAGGAATGGCAGGCCGAGCTGCAGGCCAAGGGCGCCGAACCTGCCGCCTTCCAGGTGACACGCCATGCAGCCACCGAGCGCCCGTTCACCGGCCGCTATGAGCAGTTCTGGGCCGATGGCAGCTACCACTGTATCTGCTGCGGCAGCAAGCTGTTCGACTCCGACACCAAGTTCGACGCCGGCTGCGGCTGGCCCAGCTTCGACCGCGCCATCCCCGGCGCCATCACCGAAATCGTGGACCGCAGCCACGGCATGGTACGCACCGAAACCGTCTGCAGCCAGTGCGGCGCCCACCTGGGGCATGTATTCCCCGACGGCCCCTCCGACACAGGACTGCGCTACTGCATGAATTCCGCATCGCTGGAATTCGAGCCGCCCAAGGCCTAGGCTCCAGGCCCGCAAAAACCCCAGGCCATGCGGCCCTGCACCGATGCCGGGCCGCGCCGGCTGCGCCACAATGCGCCTGCCAAGCTCAGGCCCCATGCCTGACTCCAAGCCCATCGAAACCTTCCAATGAAGTTACTGATCGACTTTTTCCCCATCATCCTGTTCTTCGTCGCCTTCAAGGTCTGGGGCATCTACACGGCAACGGCCGTGGCCATCGTCGCCACCATTGCCCAGATCGCCTATCTGCGCGTGCGCCACGGCAAGGTCGAGCCCATGCAATGGGTGAGCCTGGGCGTGATCGTGCTGTTCGGCGGCGCCACCTTGCTGGCCCACAACGACACCTTCATCAAGTGGAAGCCCACCGTGCTGTACTGGCTCATGGGCAGCGCCCTGTTGATAGGCCAGCTGGTGTTCCGCAAGAACCTGCTGCGCTCGGTCATGGGCGCGCAGCTGCAACTGCCCGACGACGCATGGCGCACCCTGAACTGGAGCTGGGCGGCGTTCTTCGCGGTCATGGGCGCGCTCAACCTGGTCATCGCCTACCGCTTCGACACCGACACCTGGGTCAACTTCAAGCTGTTCGGCGGCATGGGGCTGATGCTGGTCTTCGTGATCGGCCAGGCCATCTACATGAGCCGCTTCATGCAGGAAGACAAGGGCGAGGCAGCAGCCGCCAGGCCCGACGCCCTGCCCCCGCCTGGCGTGCAGCAGGACAAGCAGCCATGAGCGCGCCCGCCCATCCACTGCCCATCACCGCCGAAGCCATGCAGGCCGTGCTGCGCGAGCGCCTCGCCCCCGATCACCTGGAAGTGATCGACGAGAGCCACCAGCACGCCGGCCATGTGGGCGCCAACGGTACCGGCTTCGGCACGCATTTCCGCGTGCGCATTGCGTCACCTTTGTTTCAAGGCAAGCCACGCGTGGCACGCCATCGCCTTGTGTATGATGCGCTGCAAGAATTCATTGACCAGGGCGCACACGCCATCGCCATCGAGGTTCTTTGAACTTTTACAGGCTCCGACGATTCGGAGCCTGTTGCGTATCCGCGCTATAGAATCAATTTTTCCTTCATATCTGGAATTCGCATGAAAAAACAGCTTCTGACCAGCCTGGTGACTGCCGCCGTGCTGAGCACCGCGGCCCTGTCCGCCTCGGCCCAGAACATCGCCGTCGTCAACGGCAAGGCTGTGCCCAAGGCACGCGCCGAAGCGCTCAAGCAACAGATCGAGCAAAGCGGCCGCCCCGTGACGCCCGAGCTGGAAGGGCAGATCAAGGAAGAAGTCATCGCCCGCGAGATCTTCATGCAGGAAGCCAACAAGCGCAGCCTGGCCAACAGCGAAGCCTACAAGCAGCAGATGGAACTGGCCCGCCAGACCATCCTGATCCGCGCGCTGTTCGAGGACTTCCAGAAGAAGAACCCCGTGACCGACGCCGAAGCCAAGGCCGAGTACGACAAGGCCGTCGCTGCCAACAGCGGCAAGGAATACAAGGCCAGCCACATCCTGGTCGAGTCGGAAGACCGCGCCAAGGCCATCATTGCCGAGATCAAGGCCGGCAAGAAGTTTGAAGACATCGCCAAGAAGGAGTCCAAGGACCCCGGATCCGGCGCCCGTGGCGGTGACCTCGACTGGGCCAACCCCGGCAACTACGTGCCCGAGTTCTCCGAAGCCCTGATCAAGCTCGAAAAGGGTGGCATGACCCAGGAGCCGGTCAAGACCCAGTTCGGCTACCACATCATCCGCCAGGACGACGTGCGTCAGGCCGAGCTGCCCAAGTTCGAGGAAGTCAAACCTGAGATCGTGAAGCAGCTGCAACAGCAAAAGCTGGCGCAATTCCAGGAATCGCTGCGCGAAAAGGCCAAGATCCAGTAAGATGCGTACGAGTCGGCGGTTTTTGCCGTCGGCCTGACCATCACCAGCCCGCCTTGCGCGGGCTCTTTTTTGCCTGCGTCCTTGTATCGACACGTGGGGCTGACTGCCACTTGCACTTCCCCGAAACAGGTCAAAATGGGGGGCATGACGACCTGCCCTGCCGCCTTGCCAATCATTCCTAGAGAGGCCCAAGAGTTGGCAGGTTAACTGAATAAAGGCTCTACGGGTGAACGCTGACCCGCTGTCCGACCTGATGGCCTCTGGGTCGCCTCTGGAAGCCTACAGCTCGCTCAAGGATTGTGGAGGCGTATGTGCCCGCCGGGCATCGACGAATCTACCGCGATGGCCACGCACTCATGGCTGAAGTCATCGGCAATGATCAAGCAGTTGATGCGCCTGCTGTTGCTCAACGAGCCACTGACAAAGTCCAGGCTCCGTATTTGATGACCCATGTCGCGGCCACCAGCGGTGTGCGCTCGCCACGGTACTTCTTGCCCATGTTGCGCTTGCGCACGGCCAAGCCTTGCTCACGGCAAAGGCGAAACACCTTCTTTTGGTTGGTGCCAGGAAACTCTCCCTAGCGCATGTCTTACACACGGCGATACCCAAAGCGCCGCCACTGCATGGCTACATGCCTGGATGCGTTCAGCCAAGCACGCCGTGTGTACATCGGGTAGCTGTGGATGCCGCCAGACATCCCGGGACAGCCCCACAAGACGACAAGCCCGCCGCTCAGAGATCTGAGGGGTGTCCCGCATCTTAGCGATGGCCTTGCGTCTGTCTTGCGGGGCTGGCGTTTGCGCCGAGCCTCGACCTTGAGAGCGCCCAGGTCGAGGTGCACTTCGGCCAGTAGTTTCTGGAGTCGGATGTTCTCGACTTCAAGGCCTCCAACTCTGGCTACACAAAATCAGTTTACGAGAATTTCAATGACCTGACGATTACGCTATTACCTGGAGAAAGAATAATCTCTTTAGGAACCGAATGCTTTAGCACTATAAAACTATTAACATCATCAACAGTCGCATTAGGGGCAGCTGCTTTTATCAAAGCGATCGCCCCAGCAATATGCGGTGCTGCCATTGAAGTTCCATCTGCCACACCATATTGACTGGTCGGTACAGCGGACGCAATTCCCCCTCCTGGGGCAAGAAAAAATTGTCCGGAATACATTATTGGATTACCAATATTGGTAAAATTAGAGAATAGTCCCGTATACTTATTTATTGACCCAACCTTTACAACACCTGAAATACATGACGGATAACCAATACCTCCCCTTATGCCATTATTGCCAGTAGATGCAACCACCGCTACTCCCCGGGATTTTAGATCTGCAACAAGATCGCTGACCTGGGGATTGACTCCATTACAGCTACTTTGATATGCAGATGCCAACGAGCTCAATCCAGAAATACTCAAATTTACAGTCAACTCATACGACCTCGCAACTCTTAACTGACGAATGTAATCAAGACTTTTAACAAGATCGATATCATATACCACGCCATTATTAGGATTCGAACGCTGCCTCGATATTGCATTAATTGCAATTATATTCGAATCAATAGCAACGCCATTCAAGAGACCTCCTTGAGGATGTTGCCCCCCTCTACCGGCAGCAATACCGGCAACATGGGTACCATGCGCACATATGTGATTGGTCGGAAAATTCGGTGTTGGATGGGCTAAAAACCCACAAGGCTCTGCAGCACCAAAAAAGGTATCTGGCAAGGTATCCCCATTGACATCAGGCACGGGACATGTAGTGTAATGATTTGCGTTATTTGTGCCATAACAAGCCTGAAAAATAGTCTTGTTATTAAACATGGGATGCATAGATTGCACACCGCTATCAATCACCGCAATCCATTGAGAAGCCCCTCTTGTATATTGCCATATATACTGAGCATTAGTCCCACCCACACCGCCTGCTGTACTGGTGTTAAGAGATAGCTCCCCTATCGGCTTACTAAAATCAATTTTCTCAATTCGATAGTCAGGATTTTTATATAAGCGAAGAATTGATTCTAGTTTCAATTCGATCGCAGCAGATGCGATTCCTTCCACAATCTGCAGTCTTTCCGTGGCTCCAGGCTCAACTTTTTCTACTATTTCAGAGAAAATCTTTCTAATCTCCTCAGCCTGTGATTTTTTCTCCTCAGGCGTCAATATACCGGAAATTGGGGTATACCCAGGGCAGCGTTTCAAATGGATAATGATCGCCGCATGTCCTGACAGTTCTGCTTCATCTATTGCCGCTGGATCCAAATGAATACCCGATCCATTAATATCAGAATCCAACCTCATATATTTCTTGTTGATCAATCTTATTGATCTTATATCTTTTCTATTTTTCAATTCATATAGACCTTCTATTTTTACCTCCAAATTAATGGACTGAATTTCAGCCAAAGAAGATAGCTCTCCATTTAGCGATCTAGCCCCATCCATCCAGAGTTTTCCAAAATTCTCGGCGTGCAGAGATTTAATAAAATCTCTCTTCCTTTGCATGGGGTCAGATGAACCCAATGCACGCCCTTTCATTTCACCATCGATAGAACTTGCAGGAATGACGCTTACGATTGCGATACCATTGCTTATTATCTCTCGTTCTATTTTTTCAATATCACCATATGGATCATAAATCATTCCAGAATCATTTGCAGGAACAAGCGCTCTGACCAATGGATTTTTGGACAATTTTTCAAGACCAACATTGTTCACATATACAGATAACTGACCCAGCGAGCCTTTCCAGACGGCACCTTCTACATAATATCCCTTGATGCTCTCAAGCAAATCCTCTTGTTCTATTTCAAAGTTGATTTTTGAATTTTTCTGTAGATCATGAATTGAGTTCATCACATTCATGTCAATTAAGACATGCACGTACTTATTATTTCTTGCTTCATTTTCAAGAGAAACAATATCAACATTTTCATGCGAAAAATTATCACTGCCATTTTTATCCTGTGCGGAGTAAGCCACAGAACAAAGCGACACCAAAACTGCAGGAATGATCTTTAAAGACATTATTTCACCTAAATTAAATAATTAAACCCAGCACACTCTTTAATGTTAAATAACAATTAACCTATTCATCCAAGAAAACGCCGCCTTGAATTTTCATTCAATCAAAAAATTAAAAAAGATAGAACCACTGATAACCCAATAGCCTCACAAGTAGCATGCAATTCAGTTCTAGCCATTGACCTTCTATCAAATTCCCGGCAGTAACTTGTAATTGCCGTTTCAAGCCAACTCCCTAAATAGAGTTTGCGACCCGCCTTTTAATAGCAACCTATCGATCGCAACTTATTGATCTGATTGGGTGAAATTCCAGAAAACGAGATTTCACAGGGACCCCAGGGGAAGTCATCGAGGAGCAAAAATGGAGTGCAAGGCCCGAACCAGGCACGGTGAGATTGTTAAACAGGCTTTAGAAGGCAGATAGCAGCTCAACTGGGCAGGCCATGCCGTCTCTGGCATGAACAGGGTCTGCTAAACGAGGTTTGCAGACCCTCCCAAGCGCGCTGGCGATTGCTGCGTACCAGCTGGTGTGTCAACACCTGCTGCACAGCCGAATTGGCCGCGCGCTAGCGAACGAATCCCGAGGCTCAGAACTGATAGGTTGCCGTTACCCGGGCCGTGCGGCCTTCGCCGTATTCAACGGCCGAGGAGCGCGACTGCTCGCCCAGGCGCTGGCGCACGCCGGCCACATAGGCCTTGTTGCCGATGTTTTCGAGATTGAGCCTGAGCTTCCATTGCCGGTTGAGTTCATAGCCGACCATGGCGCTGTGCACCCAATAGGCAGAGAGCTTCCCATCGCCTGCCGAGGTGACATTGCGCGTGCCCACGAAGCGCACCCCATAGCCCACCGTCCAGCCTTGGGGCAATGCATAGGTGGTCCACAGGTTCAGCGAATGGCGCGGCGTATTGCCCAGCGCCTGGCCCACACGCGCAGGCTCGTTCAATGACTTGAGGGTCTTGCTGGCCATGAAGGTGTAGTTGGCGAAGACATCCCATTGCGGCGTCACCTTGCCTGCGGCACCGAGCTCCAGCCCGCGCACGCGCTGCTCTCCGGCCAGCAGATAGCTGCCATCGGCCATCTGCTCGCGGGCATTGGTCTTGTCCACCTGGAACAGGGCGCCGGTCAGCGCCAGCTGGCGGTCCAGCACATCCCACTTGGTTCCCAGTTCCAGGCTGGTGTTCTTCTCGGGTGCCAGCGAGGCCGTGGCCGCATCCAGGCCCGAGCCCGTGGAGACCAGGAATTCGGCGGAAGGATTGAAGGCCGTGCCGTAGGCCAGGTAGATGCGGCCATTGTCGGCGGGCTTGAAGCTCAGAGCCGTGCGGCCGCTGAGCCGGCCGTCGGAGCTGTCCACCGCGGTGCGCATGCCAGCGGCCGTTGTGACGTTGGAGCGCCCGTCGATCCAGTCATAGCGCAGGCCAAGGTTCAGATCCCAGCGCGGACCCAGCGCAATGGAGTCGGTGGCATACAGCGCGCGGGTGTCCAGGCTGGTTTCGTTCCTTCCGCTGTTTTGCAAGTCCGTGGTGCCCGTCCAGTATCCGGGCGGACGGGCCAGCGGATAGCCGCCGGCCGGGAACTGCCGGTTGATGTTGTAGGAAGAGGTGGTGCGGTCATAGGTCTCGCGCGCGATCTCGAAGCCCGTGATCAGCGTATGCCCCAGCACGCCTGTGTCGAAGCGCTGTGTCAGGTTGGTCTGGTTGATCCACAGGGTGGTGGCCGCATCGCGGCCATAGGCCTGGGGCCCTGCGGGCCGGTAGTAGCCAGGCTGCATGCCCCGGAGATCGACATGCGAGGCAGAGATCACGGTATCGCGGCTCAGCCGCGAGTAGCGCGAGAGGTTCTGCAGCTTGGCGCCCGAGGCGAAGTCATGCTCGATCTTCGCGGTCAGGGCATCCTGGCTGATCTTTTCCCGGTCAAGGTTGCGCCAGCCGAAGTAGGCATTGCGCGAGACGCCATCGAGCATCTTGCCGCGAAAGGCCGGCACGCCGAAGTCGGGAAGATTGTCATCGTTCTGGTGGAAGAAGCTGAGAGTCACGCGCGTGGGCGAATTCAATCCCAGGGCCAGCGAGGGCGCCACACCCCAGCGCCGCTTGAAGATGGTGTCGCGCCCGGCCACGTCGCTGTCATGGCCCATGAGGTTCAGGCGCATGGCGGCCTTGCCGCCAGCCAGCACCCGGTTGGTGTCGAGCGTGAGGCGCCGGTAGCTGGCCGTGCCCAGGCCTGCGTCGGCCTCGGTGAAGTCATGGGCCTTGGGCTGCTTGCTGATCATGTTGATGCTGCCGCCCGAGGTGCCTGCCCCGCCAAAGACCGAGTTCGGGCCCTTGATGACTTCGACAGACTCCGTGTTGAAGAGGTCGCTGCGGTTGTTCTGCCCACTGTCGCGCAGCCCGTCGATCTGCAGGTTGGCGTTGGCGCTGAAGCCGCGGATGTTGATGCTGTCGCCCGAGCCCGCACCGCCCTCGCCCGCATTGAAGGTGATGCCCGACACATTGGACAGCGCCTGCTGCAGGCTCAGGGCGTTCTGTTCCTGGAGCACCTGCCCCGGTACCACCGTAATGGTCTGGGGCACGTCCAGCAGCGGCTTGGCGTACTTGACCGAGTCGGATGCCTCGGTGCGCGAGCCGGCGGTGCGCGGTCCCGAAACGGTGACCGGCGCCAGCTGGACCTGGCGATCCTCAGGTGTCACATCCTGCGCGTATGCGGGTGTGACCAGCGCCGCAGCGAAGACCGAATAAAGGCATGACTGGGGGCCGGAGACGAAAGGTCGGGAACGGCAATCTGAAGTGCGCATGGCAAGGGCCTTTGTTGAAAATGGAAATCATTTGCAACAAGACCTTTCCCAAGCAATCAGATCCGTCTGATTCTGGTGTTCAGACCTCGATTTCAGTCGTTTTCGCTTGCGCCGATCAGCGCGCTCCCGCCTCCTGCAGCAGCCGCTCCACCTCATGCTGGCTGCGCTGGCGGGCGTGGGCCAGGGCCGTGACGCCATCCTTGTCGGGCAGGCTGAGGTCCGCCTTCGCCGTGATCAGCTGGCGCACGATGTCCTGGTAGCGCGGGCCACCATCGCCCAGCAAAACGGCTTCGAGCAGGCAGGTCCAGCCCAGCCGGTTCACATGGTCGGCCCGCACACCGGCCGCCAGCAAGGCCTGCACGGTATCGACGTGGCCGCGCTCGCAGGCGGGGATCAGCGCTGTGCCGCCGTAGCGGTTGACGCTTTGCAGGTCGGCACCATAGGACAGTGTCATGCGCAGGATTTCCAGCCGGCCCAGGGCACCGGCCAGCAGATAGGCGCTGTCCTGCAGGTCGTTCTTGAGATTGGGATTGGCCCCGTGGACCAGCAAGGAGCGCGCGACCTCGACATGGTTGCCGCGCACGGCCAGCAGCAGCGGAGTGTTGCCCTGCGGATCACGCACATCCACCGGCGCGCCGCGCTTGAGCCAGTCGCGCACCTGCAGCGCTTCGCCCGCCTGGGCGGCCGCCAGCAGCGCGGGGCCGAATTCGGGGCGGTTCACCACACCCTCCTGCGCCTTGGCCGCGTCGCGGCCCTCGGCGGCTGCGGCAACGGCCTGGGCCTCCTGCGCCTGGACATCCGCCAGTCCCGCCGCAAGGCAGGCCGTCAGAATCGCCGCGTGCCGGCCCTGCGCGCCGGATCGGGAAACAGCATGGTGCATACAAGCCCTCCTGGAAAACACTGTGGTGCGGCAAGCGTACGGCAAGCCCGGGCGATTGCACGCGAACCCGGGGTGCCGCCCGTCAGTTTCATTCAGGAACTATAGCGGCATCGCCTGATCCCACGCGCTTTCCCTGGGCTCGGCCCGCGCTGGAAAGTCTCCGCGCGCCAGCCGACCTCGAACGAAAGGAGACCCGTTCCCGTGCCTTGCAATCAACGCCGTGCCGCCCGCTGGCTGGCCGCAGCCGCCACCGCCCTCGCCGTCCTCACCACCACCCTGGCCCCGGCCGCCGCCCATGCGCGCGAGTTCGTCAGCGTCAAGGGATCCAGCGTCAATGTGCGGCAGCAGCCCACCACGCGCTCGGCCACGCTGTGGGAACTGGGCAAGGGCTATCCGCTGCAGGTGGTGCAGCGCAAGGGCCAGTGGCTGCGCGTCAGGGACAACGAGAGCACGCTGGGCTGGGTGCATGCGCCGCTGACCGGCAAGACCCCGCACATGGTGGTGACCGGGCGCACCGCCAACCTGCGCGCCGGCCCGGGCCAGAACCATCGCGTGGTGGGCAAGCTGGCTGAGATGGAAGTGGTGCGCACGCTCAGGAAACAGGGCTCCTGGGCCCAGGTCCAGCGCGACAACGGCCAAAAGGGCTGGGTGGCGCGCAGCCTGACCTGGGGCTGGTGACCTGGGGCTGGTGACCTGGGCTGATTACCTGGACGTCTGGCTGGACGTTCAGCCGTTGACCACGACCTGCGCGCGCGGCGCATAGCCGTGGTTCAGCGGACCATGGCCGGCGCCCGTGAACACATCGGCACCGGCCGCAATCGCGCCCAGGATGTACTCGCGCGCCTGGGCCACGGCCGCCTCCAGCGGCAGGCCCAGCGCCAGGTGCGAGGCAATCGCCGAAGACAGCGTGCAGCCCGTGCCGTGCCCGTTGTGCGTGGCAATGCGCTGCGACTGCAGGCGCAGCCGCTGGCCGTTGCCCTGGCCCAGCAGGTCCACCACCAGATCGCCCGACAAGTGCCCGCCCTTGAGCAAGGCGGCAGGCGCGCCCAGCGCCAGGAGTTCCTGCACGGCGCCGTCCAGTGCATCTATGCCCTCAATGGAGTGGCCCAGCAGCAGCGCCGCCTCGTCCAGGTTGGGCGTGACCACGGTGGCCAGGGGGAACAGTTCGCGCACCAGCACGGAGGCGGTTTCCGGCGCGATCAGCCGGTCGCCGCTGGTGGCCACCATCACGGGGTCCAGCACCACGTTGCGCAACTGGTGGCGGCGGATGGCATCAGCCACCACCTGCACCACCTCGGGCGTGGCCAGCATGCCGATCTTGACGGCGTCGGCGCCGATGTCCTCGACCACCGCATCGATCTGGCCGCGCAGTATATCCACGGGAATGCCGTGGATGCCGCTGACGCCCAGCGTGTTCTGCACGGTGATGGCCGTGATGGCCGTCATGCCGTAGCAGCCCAGGGCGCTGCAGGTCTTGAGGTCGGCCTGTATGCCGGCGCCGCCACCGCTGTCGGAGCCCGCGATGATGAGCACGCGGGCATAGCGCTTGCGCGCGGCGGGAGCCGGTTCGGGGGATGCGGCAGTCGAAGGGGAGTGGTCGGCAGTCATGGGCGAAAATTATCACCCATGCGCATGGTCAATACCGGCAGCTGCGGGATGTGCTGTAATGCCTGCTGACGGACGAAACAGGGGTGTCCCGTCGGTGAAACAGGGCCTGGCCCGCCTCGCCGATGCGTGACTGAGAAACACCCTGGGGCCCCGGGGCGACCAGCCCCCTGCCGCACAAGCCTGCACCACAGGCACCTTGCCGCGCAGCGCCCCTGCACCCGATCCAGGTCATGCTGGCGTGGGGAGTTTCAATCAATCGGGGTGGTACGCCGCGTTTTGTCCAGCACATGCCCTGTGCGCGGACAGCCGGCCGGCAGTCCCACGGGCATGGGCGCACTTGACCACCAGATGCACATGTCCGTTCTACAAGCTTCTTCCCGCATCGCCATTCTGGGCGGCGGCCTCATGGGCCGGCTGCTGGCATTGGCGCTGGCCCGTCGCGGCCACGGCATTGCCGTATACGACGCCCACGGCCCCGAAGGCGATGGCGCCGCGGCCCGCGTGGCAGCCGCCATGCTCGCGCCCCTGGCCGAATCGGCCATCACCGAGCCCGGCGTGGTGCGCATGGGCCAGCACGGCCTGACGCGCTGGCCCGAACTGCTGGCCCAGCTCGATGCGCCCGTGTTCTTCCAGCAAAACGGCACCCTCATCCTCTGGCACCGCCAGGACGCGGGCGATGCCCAGCGCTTTTTCGGCCTGCTGGAGAAAAACCGCCGCATCAACCCCAGCCTTCCCGCGCTGCAGCCGCTGGCCGACCAGGCCCTGCACGACTGCGAGCCCGCGCTTGAGCGGCGCTTTGCCCAGGCCATGTACCTGCAGGGCGAGGGCCAATTGGACAACCGCCAGCTGCTGGCCTCACTCCACGCCACGCTGACACGCCTGGGCGTGGAGCAGCACTGGAACCAGCCGCGCGAGCTGGCCGACTTCCAACCCGGCACGCCGGGCCAGCCCGACTGGGTGCTGGACTGCCGGGGCCTGGGCGCACGCGGCCAGTGGCCTGCGCTGCGCGGCGTGCGCGGCGAGGTGGTGCGCATCCACGCGCCCGAGGTCACGCTGCAGCGGCCCACGCGCCTGATCCATCCGCGCTACCCGATCTACATTGCGCCCAAGGAGGACCACCTCTTCGTCATCGGCGCCACCGAGATCGAGTCCGACGACATGTCGCCGGCCAGCGTGCGCTCCACGCTGGAGCTGCTGAGTGCCGCCTACACCGTGCATCCGGGTTTTGCCGAGGGCCGCATCGTCGAGATCGCCACCCAGTGCCGCCCCACCCTGCCCGACAATCTGCCGGCCGTGCGCTGGAGCGCGCCGCGCGTGATGGAGGTCAACGGCCTGTACCGCCATGGCTTCATGATCGCCCCGGCCATGCTGGACGTGGTGCTGGAGCTGCTCGACAGCGGTGATTCCGAACTGGCCCGCCGCTTCGATGTTGCCGTCGAGCATGCGCCATCGCAGCACAAGGCAGCCGCCTGAACGGCACGCACGGCACTTTCACGCACAACAGACCGGACATGCACGCAGGGTCGCCAGGCCCGGCCCTGCCTAAGATCGAACAAGCCCCCCGTACCCGCCTTTCGTTTCCCCCAGCCGCCATGAACATCACCATCAACCAGCAAGCGACCGAACTGAGCGACGGAGCCACCGTGGCCGACGCGCTGGCCCAGCTTGCGCCGCGCCCGCCCTTTGCCGTGGCCATCAACACCGTCTTCGTGCCCAAGGCCCGCTATGCCGAGCAGGCGCTGAACGACGGCGACCGCCTCGAAGTGATCTCGCCGGTGACCGGCGGCTGATGCCCCATCCGACTCTCCCATTGCCTCACGCCATGACGACTTCCGCCCCTTCCTCCGACGACAGCCTGGTCCTGTACGGCCAGCGCTTTGACAGCCGCCTGCTGCTGGGCACCTCCCGCTACCCCTCGCCCGCCGTGCTCGAAGCCGCCGTGCAGCGCGCGCGCCCGGCCATGGTCACGGCCTCGCTGCGCCGCCAGGGCAGCAATGCCGCCGAGACCGGCGCCAGCTTCTGGGAACTGCTCAGAAAGCTCAACGTGCCCGTGCTGCCCAACACCGCCGGCTGCATGACCGTGCAGGAAGCCGTGACCACGGCCCAGATGGCGCGCGAAGTCTTCGAGACCCCCTGGATCAAGCTGGAGCTGATCGGCGACGACTACACCCTGCAGCCCGACACGCTGAACCTGGTCGAGGCCGCCTCCATCCTCATCAAGGACGGCTTCCAGGTCCTGCCCTACACCACCGAGGACCTGGTGCTGTGCCAGCGCCTGGTGGATGTGGGCTGCCAGGCCGTCATGCCCTGGGCGGCGCCCATTGGCACGGGCCGCGGCCCCGTCAACCCCTACGCCATGCAGACGCTGCGCGAACGCCTGAAGGTGCCGCTGATCGTGGATGCGGGCCTGGGCCGGCCCTCGCATGCCTGCCAGGTCATGGAATGGGGCTATGACGCCGTGCTGCTGAACACGGCCGTGGCCCTGTCCGAAGACCCGGTGGCCATGGCCGGCGCCTTTGCCGATGCCGTGAACGCCGGCCACGCCGCCCACCGCGCCGGCGCCATGGCCGAGCAATCTGCCGCCCAGCCCAGCACGCCCGTGCTGGGCACGCCGTTCTGGCACCACGGCTGAGGAGACCGGCCATGAGCAACGACTCCATCCAATCCTGGGCAGATGCCATCGTGCGCCTGCACGGCGCCACCTTCGCCCCTGAAGGCTCCGCACTGCCCTCCCAGCCCGTGCCGCAGGCACAGCGCCAGGAACCGGCCTATCTTGCGGCACTGCAGGCCTGCAGCGCGCTGGGCTTCATCGCCATCGACGCCGAGACGCTGGCCCGTGCCTGGCAGGCGCAGACGCTGCGCAGGGGCCGCTTCGAGGCCACGCTATGGCCCGACGATCCGCGCGACTTCGGCCTGGAGGGGGCCGATCCCGCACTGGCCTTCCCGGACTGCCCAAGGTCCCTGGGCCTGTACGGCGTGCTGCCCGATGCGCAATGGGTGGGACGCATGGCCCGCGCCGGTGTCCCCACCGTGCAATTGCGCTTCAAGTCCGAGGACCGCGACGCCATCGCCCGCGAAGTGCGCGCCGCCGTGGCCGCCGTGGAAGGCACGGGCGCCCTGCTCTTCATCAACGACCACTGGCGCGAGGCCATCGATGCCGGCGCCTATGGCGTGCATGTGGGCCAGGAAGACCTGGATGCGCTGGCCGGCGCCGACCTGCAGGCCATCCACGCCTCGGGCCTGCGCCTGGGCGTGAGCACGCATGGCTATGCCGAAATGGTGCGCGCCCATGCCGTGCAGCCCAGCTACATCGCGCTGGGCGCCGTCTTCCCCACCACGCTCAAGAAAATGGCCACGGCTCCGCAGGGCCTGGCGCGCCTGGGCGCCTATGTGCGGCTGATGCAGCGCTATCCGCTGGTGGCCATCGGCGGAATCTCGGCCGACCAGTTCCCGGCCGTGCGCGCCACGGGCGTGGGCTCGGTGGCCGTGGTGCGGGCACTGGTCAATGCCGAGGATCCTGAAGCGGCGGCACGCGAGTTGATGGCCAGCATGCAGGCGTCGGCCTGAAAGTGCAGGGCGATCATCTAAATGCATCGGCCTGCGCCGTTCGATGGCGCGAATGCACTTCTCTTGCGGAAGTCGTAAAACTAGAATGGGCTGCCCCAACTCCGAAAGGTCGCCGATGAGAACCGCAGACAATGGTCCCGCCCGTCTTTTGCTGCCTCGGTACTTCAGAGTCAGAGGGCTTCATGCGAGTCTGGTTGCGGCTTTCGTGTTCAGTGCAGGCTTTTCTCTATCAGTTCAAGCGCACACCATCTCAGACATAAAAACAAACTTGGATTTTCCCGAACTCCAAAAAACAGAATATCAGCTAACCGATATTTCCGATGACGGCTATCTTGAACTGTTTGGTAGCAATGGCGAGATAAGAGAGGACCTTCTGCTTCCTCAGTGACAAATCTCCGTAAATTTACGAATTTGCCAGGACACTGCATTTGAGCAATCTGCCACACGACAGCCAGCGCTGATCAGCCAATAAATAAAGGGAGCAATGGCTCCCTTTATTTATTCAACAGGTGCCCTGCGCTCCATCACCCCCTCAGCGGCGGATCATTGTGCTTGTCCTTCCCGTTGTCGGCTTCCGCATCAGGCAGCGCGGTGCGAAAGGCCGGATCGGTTTCGCGCGACAGCAGCATGTCCACCGAGCGGCTCAGCGGCTCGTCCAGGCCACGGTGCTCACGCACGGTGTCGGGCGGCTCCAGCTCCCACTTGTCCAGCGCCAGGTCCATGTCCAGCGGCGCCTTGAGATTGTGGCTGCTGAAACCCACGGCACCCGAGCCGGGCACCGACAGCGTCACGGGCGGAAAGCGCGAGGGCACATCGACATGCGGCAGCTCGTTCTCGCCCAGGTCCGTGAGGTCTATGTCCAGCAGCGGTGCCGACTCATCGTGGATGAAGGAAGGCGCCTCGCCCAGGGGAACGGCGCGCACCTGGCCTGCGGGCAGTTGGCCGGCCTGATCCAGATCGAAGTTCAGGGGCTGCAGCTCGAAGTGCAGCGGCGCGGACAACGAGTCCGGTGCGCTGCTCGCAGGCCTGTCGCCTCCACCGACTGCACCCGTGGACAGGGGCAGCGTGTCCATGGGGGTGAACTCCAGGCCCGGCTCCAGCGGCGTCACTGAGCCCGGCTGCGGCTGTGCAGGTTCTATCGGCGGCTGCAGCTCTGCCATCCAGTCCACGCCCGTGGCCGCGGATGCAGGAGCCTGCGCAGGCGTGGCTTCTGCAGCCGCTGTGAAGGCCGCCGCGCCGGCCGTGGCTGCGCCGGCTGCGGCCGTGCCCGCCACCATGCGCGGCGTGGTGCGCTCGCGCGGGCCGGGTTCGCCGCGTGTTCCGGCAGGTGAGGTGCGCGCAATGGACAGCAGCAGCAGCAGGTCGTCGAAGGCCGCCAGGTCGAAGGGGGCCGGCGCATCGGGGTCGGGTGCACCGTCCTGCTTGAACAGGTAGTGCGCCAGGCAAGTTTCGACTTCGTCCACGGGCCACAGGGCCTCGATGCGCGCCAGTTGCTCGGGATAGCCCTGCAGCAGGCTGCTGCCCTTGTCGGTGAAGCCCGGCATGGCCGGCACGCGGGCGTTGAAATGCCTGGCAAAACGCGCGCGCAGCTGGTCGAAATCGTCGCGGCGGCTCAACGTGTAGTACAGGTGCAGCAGCTCCAGATAGGCCAGCGGCGAGGAATCCTCATGCGTGTCGATATGCGAGCGCAGCAGCTCGATGGCCTGCTGGTGCTCCCCCACCGAGATGAAGAATTCCGCCTGTTGCTGCACGTCGAACAGTTCGCCGGGCTGCACCATGCGCCTGGCCTTGATGGCCTCGGGCCCGGATGTGCGCACAGGTGCCGGGGCCTGCGGTGCAGGCTCGGTTTCCAGCTCGGCATGCACGGACACAGGCACGGGAATGGTGGCCGGGCCGAAGTCGCCAGGGTCCACATCCTCATGCAGCTCATAGGTCACGCCGGGACGCATCTGGGCGCCGCGCTGCACATAGGGCGAAGCCAGGGTATCCGGTCCCCGGCGGTCGTCCTGCTGCGGTGCCGCAGGCCGGTGCTCACGCAGGCTGGGAGCCATGGGCCGCGTGGGCCTATGGGGATCCAGGGAATGCGGCAGGGTGTGGATCTCGTCATCGCGCACATGCGGCGGGGTCGACGGCACGGGGTCCTGCGACGAACGCTCCACCGATTCCCGCCAGGCGTTTTGCTCGCGCGAGAACAGCGAAGCACCCGAGCGCATGCGCCAGGCCATCCAGCCGATCACGGCCACGGCGGCAATCAGGGCCAGCAACAGCGCATTGAACAGCCAGGACGAGCCGCCGGACTCCTGGCGCATTGCGTCCAGCTCGGCCCGCAACTGGGCCAGTTGCCCACGGTCCACGCCGTCGCGCTTCTTGAAGGCCGCCATCTCGGCCTCCAACGCCTGCACGCGCTTGTTGGCCTCAGCCAGCTGCTCGCTGCCGGCATCGAACATGGGAGCCGCAGATGCGGCGCCGCCTTCGGGTGTTCCAGGTGTTCCGGGTGTTCCGGGTGTTCCGGCTGCTCCAGCGGCGCCCGGGGTTCCGCCCGTGCCCAGCCATTCCTCCACCGGCTCCATGCGCAGGCGCGGTTCGATGCGCAGGCCCGCCTGCAGCTGCCCGGCCTGGGCCTGGGCGGTCACACCCACGGGAGGCTTGGACTTTTCGGCCGCGGCCTTGGGTTTCGGCCTGGGCTTTGGTTTGGGCTGGGGCTGCGCCTCCTTGGGAGCGGGCGCCGTGGCAGGCCGCGCATCCGACCGGGCACTGGCCGCGCGGGAGGGTGTCGAAGAAGATTCAGAAGCGGTGCCAGCCACACCGGCTGCACCAGCGCCAGCACCGGCTGCTGCTGCGGCGCCCACGGTCGGCAGCGCAGGCTGCGCTGCTGCCAGTTCACGCACATTGATGGGCTGGTTGCCTGTGGCGTCCACCGAATCTGGCAGCTGCGCCAGCAGCGTATAGCTGCGGCTGATGCCGCCACCTTCGCAGCCCGCCCACAGCTTGAGCGTCACGATGGGCTCGTCCACCGTATAGCGGGCCTGCACCCGCACGGCCTTGCCCGACGAGGTCGGGCTGACACTGACGCGCGAGGATTCGATGGGCCTGTCACCGGCCAGCAGCTCGGCGCGCACACAGGAGCTGCCGGCGTCGTTTCCGCTATCGGGCTGCAAGCCCACCACCAGGTCGAACGGAGCGCCCAGCACCACGTTGCCCCGAGGACTGCCCAACGACAATGCGGACGCGTTCCAGGCCATGGAGGACAGGGCGACGCCGAGAATGGTGCTACAAATTCTCACATCAGCCTTTCTTTGAACGCTTGCATTTTTGCATAGACACCTGTAGGACACCTCCTCTATGTATATGATCCAAAACAACATTTCTCCTATCGGAAACGTCGGATTGATAGGCGCAGGCATCATGGGGCAAGGCATTGCCCAGTTGGCCGCCCAGGCAGGCGCCAGGGTGCTGTTGCAGGATGTCCGCCCCGGCGCTGCCGCACAAGCGCAACAACAGCTGCTTGCGCTGTGGGACACGCTGCAGAAGAAACAAAAAATAACAAGTGAGCAGGCCGCAGATTGCAAGGCCCGGCTGACGGTGGTGGACGGTCTCGATGCCTTCAAGAACTGCGACCTGGTGATAGAGGCCATCGTCGAGCGCATGGACGCCAAGCAGGCCCTGCTGCGCGAGCTGGAGGCCATCGTTGCGCCCGGGACTCTCATCGCCAGCAATACCTCGGCCCTGTCCATCACCACGCTGGCCACGGCGCTCAAGCACCCGCAGCGCTTTGCCGGCTTTCACTTCTTCAACCCGGCGCCGCTGATGAAGGTGGTGGAGATCGTGCGTGGCCTGGCCACGGACGAGGCCACCTGCGCCACGCTGGCACAGTTCGCGCGCAGCTTCGGCCACACGCCCGTGCGTGCGCAGGACACGCCGGGCTTCCTGGTCAACCACCTGGGCCGAGGCTATGTGACCGAGGCGCTGCGCATCGTGCAGGAAGGCATTGCCGACTTCGCCACCATCGACCGCATCCTGCGCGAGCAGGTGGGATTCAAGCTCGGCCCGTTCGAGCTGATGGATCTCACCGGCCTGGATGTCACCCATGCCGTGATGGAGCACATCTACCACCAGTACTACCAGGAGCCGCGCTACCGCCCCAGCCCCATTGCCGCGCAGCGCGTGGCGGCCGGCCTGCTGGGCCGCAAGACCGGCCAGGGCTTTTACCGCTATGCAGAAGGCCGCGCCGAGCAGCCTGCCGAGCCTGCCGTGCCGCAGGTGCAGACGCTGCCACCGGTCTGGGTGTCCGCACGCGCGGCCCGGCGCAACGAGATCTACCAGTTGCTCAAGAGCCTGGGCGCGCGCATTGAAACCGCGCAGGCACCGACCGAGCAGGCCTTGATCCTGGTGGCGCCGCTGGGCCTGGACGTGACCACGGTGGCTGCCGTGGAGCGGCTGGACTGCACGCGCACCATGGGCATCGACATGCTGATCGCCGACGCCGACACGCGCCGCCGCGTGCTGGCCACCACGCCGGCCACGCGCACCGACATGCGCGATGCCGCCCATGCGCTTTTTGCGAGCGACGGCAAGGCCGTCAGCGTGATCCGCGACAGCGGCGGCTTCGTCACGCAGCGCGTGGTGGGCTCCATCGTCAACATCGCCAGCGACATCTGCCAGCAGGGCATCGGCAGCCCGGCCGACCTGGAAAAGGCCGTGACCCTGGGCCTGGGCTATCCCATGGGCCCGCTGGCCATGGGCGACCGCTGGGGCCCCACCAACATGCTGGAGGTCCTGTTCAACCTGCAGACCGTCTACGGCGATCCACGCTACCGCCCCAGCCCCTGGCTGCGCCGCCGTGGCGCGCTGGGGCTGAGCCTCACGCACGAGGAGCCATAAGCCCTGCAAAGCCGGCGACCCGATGCACGACGGGTCGCCTTTTTTTCGCCGCCCTGCCCCGTTTTCGGCAGGCCCAGACACCGAAGTGACAGGCCCGCCGGCGGCATGCTGCGCCGCGGCGGTCCCACACGCGACAATGTGACCGTCATCAGTCACGCAAAAGACAGGCCATGGACGACCCGATTCTTACCATCGAAGAACGTGAAGCGATCAATTCCGGTCGCTGGTTTTCATCACTTTCTCCATCGCTTCGGCACGACATTCTTCGATGCGCTTACGTCAAACGGTTCAAAGATGGCACGCTCATCTGCGCACGCGGAGAACCGCCCGAGGAATGGATCGCCTGCGCCCGGGGTGCGGTGCGCGTGAGCTCGACCTCGATCACGGGCAAGCAGATCACGCTGGACTACGTGGAGCCGGGCATCTGGTTCGGCGACGTGGCCATCCTGGACGGGGACAAGCGCACGCACGATGCCTATGCACACGGCGAGACCACGCTGCTGTGCGTGTCCAAGACCGACTTCAAGAAAATCCTGTCCATGCATGTGGAGTTCTCGGAAGCCATGCTGCGCCTGCATGCACGGCGCATCCGCCAGCTCTACGGCCTGGTCGAGGACCTCAACACCCTGCCGCTGCGCGCGCGCCTGGCCAAGCAGCTGCTGCACCTGGTGCGCAGCTACGGCGTGACCAGCCTGTCGGATGGCAGCGAGATCCGCATCGGCCTGCACCTGGCGCAGGAGGAACTGGCGCAGTTGCTGGGCGCCTCGCGCCAGCGCGTGAACCAGGAACTCAAGGCCATGGAGCGCGAGAACGCCATCCGCATCGAGCCGGGTGGCCTGGTGGTCTGCGACCGCGACACGCTGCTGCGCATCGCCGCGCCCGACGCCTGAACCTGCGCGGCCCCCACCGCGCCGCGTACACACAACCCTTTCCTTCACCGACCGGACGTTCGCGCCGGCCGGTGCCTTGCCGCGCCCGTGCCGCGCGGCCGCACCCCTTTCTAGAACCGGTTTGCGAACCGATCACAGGACTGACTGCCCCATGAGCACTTTCGACCATTTCGTAGGCACGCGCCCCGTCTCCGACCAGCACGCATTCGACGTGCCCGCGCTCACAGCCTGGATGCAGGGCCATGTGCAGGGCTTTGCCGGCCCGCTGCAGGTGGAGATGTTCAAGGGCGGCCAGTCCAACCCCACCTACAAGCTGATCACCCCGGGCCGCAGCTACGTGATGCGCTCCAAGCCCGGCCCCGTGGCCAAGCTGCTGCCCTCGGCCCATGCCATCGAGCGCGAGTTCCGCGTGATGAAGGGCCTGGCCGGCACCGACGTGCCCGTGCCCCACATGTATGCGCTGTGCGAGGACGAGTCCATCATCGGCCGTGCCTTCTACATCATGGAGTGCATGGAAGGCCGCGTGCTCTGGGACCAGTCCCTGCCCGGCATGGAGCCGGCCCAGCGCGCCGCCATCTACGACGAGATGAACCGCGTGATCTCGGCCCTGCACACCGTGGACTTCGCGGCCCAGGGCCTGGCCGACTACGGCAAGAGCGGCAACTACTTCGAGCGCCAGATCGGCCGCTGGAGCAAGCAGTACGTGGCCTCGGTCACCCAGCCCATCCCCGAGATGGACCAGCTCATGCAGTGGCTGCCCGCCCACATGCCGGCCAGCGCGCTGGATGCCTCGCGCGTGTCCATCGTGCACGGCGACTTCCGCCTGGACAACCTGATGTTCCACCCCACCGAGCCGCGCGTCATCGCCGTGCTGGACTGGGAGCTGTCCACCCTGGGCCACCCGCTGGCCGACTTCAGCTACCACTGCATGAGCTGGCACATCCCCGCCACGCTGGGCCGGGGCATCGCAGGCAAGGACCTGGCGGCTTTGGGCATTCCCGGCGAAGAGGAATACATCCGCCGCTACTGCGAGCGCACGGGCCTCAAGGACGTGGACACGCTGCGCGCCGACTGGAACTTCTACATGGCCTACAACATGTTCCGCATCGCGGCCATCCTGCAGGGCATTGCCAAGCGCGTGGAAGCCGGCACGGCCTCCAGCGCCCAGGCCAAGGCCTCGGGCGACACCGCCCGGCCCATGGCCGAGCTGGCCTGGTCCTTCGCCCAGCGCAGCTGAGCCATCCAGACCAGCCCCCATCACTCACCGATCACCCCGTTTCCACCACAAGCGACAAGCCAAGAGAAGGAGCGCATCCATGGACTTTGAATATTCGCCCAAGACCAAGGACCTGCAGGAACGCCTGCTGAAGTTCATGGACGAGCACATCTATCCCGGCGAAAAGGACTATGCCGCCGAGATGGAAGCCAACACCGCCGCAGGCAAGCGCTGGACGCCGCTGCAGACCATCGAGAAGCTCAAGGTCAAGGCCCGGGAGCAAGGCCTGTGGAACCTGTTCCTGCCCGTGGACAGCGCCGAGGCCGCAGGCTACAAGGGCGGCGGCCTGACCAACCAGGAATACGCGCCGCTGGCCGAGATCATGGGCCGCGTGCCATGGTCCAGCGAGGTGTTCAACTGCTCTGCGCCCGACACCGGCAACATGGAGACCATTGCGCGCTACGGCAGCACCGAACTCAAGGAGCGCTGGCTCAAGCCGCTGCTGGAAGGCAAGATCCGCTCGGCCTTCGCCATGACCGAGCCCGAAGTGGCCTCCTCCGACGCCACCAACATCTGCACCCGCATCGAGCGCCAGGGCGACGAGTACGTGATCAACGGCCACAAGTGGTGGATCTCGGGCGCCGGCGATCCGCGCTGCCAGGTCTTTATCACCATGGGCAAGACCGACCCCGATGCGCCCAAGCACTCGCAGCAAAGCATGATCATCGTGCCCGGCGACGCCCCCGGCATCCGCATCGTGCGTCCGCTCAACGTCATGGGCTATGACGATGCGCCGCACGGCCACATGGAGATGTACTTCGAGAACGTGCGCGTGCCCGCTGGCAACATCCTGCTGGGCGAGGGCCGTGGCTTCGAGATCGCCCAGGGCCGCCTTGGCCCCGGCCGCATCCACCACTGCATGCGCCTGATCGGCCTGGCCGAGCGCGCGCTGGAGCTGATGTGCAAGCGCGCCAGCTCGCGCATCGCCTTCGGCAAGAGCGTGGCGCAGCAGACCGTGACGCAGGAACGCATCGCCGAGGCACGCTGCCGCATCGACATGGCGCGCCTGCTCACGCTCAAGGCCGCCTGGCTGATGGACATCGCCGGCAACAAGGTGGCACGCAGCGAGATCGCCATGATCAAGGTCGTGGCCCCCAGCATGGCCTGCCAGGTCATCGACTGGGCCATGCAGGTGCACGGCGGCGGCGGCATGAGCGACGACTTCCCGCTGGCCAGCGCCTACGCCCACGCGCGCACGCTGCGCTTTGCCGACGGCCCGGACGAGGTGCACCGCAACGCCATCGCCAAGTGGGAGCTGGGCAAGTACGGCGCCTACGGCAAGGATGCCGGCGTGCCCATCACGCGCGGCAGCTGAGCAGGCTTCAAGCCTGAGGCCTGAGGCCGCGCACCCGACAGGATCGGGTGGCGGCCCTGGCCCTTCCCTCTCAGCCAGGTGGCAATGCCTCCTGGCTTTTTTGTGCCTGCCTTTCCGGCATTTCAGCGCCCATGGCAGGCGCCTCCCATCCCCCGCCCAGCGCCCGGTACAGCGCCACGCGCGCCTGCAGCTGCAGCAGGCGCTGCAGCACGGCATCGTCCTGGGCCGCGTACAGCGTGGTCTGGGCCTGCAGCAGGGACAGCAGACTTTCCGCACCGGCCTTGTAGCGCAGCTCGGCCAGCGACACGGCCTGGCGGGCCTGGGCCAGCACCTCGGCCTGGGCCTCGGCCTGGGCCTTCAAGCCGTAGACGGCGTTGAGCGCCAGGTCCACATCGCCATAGGCGGCGACGATGGACTTGTAATAGCCGGCCAGCAGCTCCTCGCGCCGGGCCTGGGCGCCATCGCGTTCGGCCGCCAGACGGCCGCCGTCGAAGATGGGGCCGGCCAGTCCGGCCAGCAGCGAATAGACCGGCTCGCGCAGCCAGTCGCTGGCGCGGCCCGCGCTGGTGCCCGCGCTGCCCGTGAGGGTCAGCCGGGGCCACAGTGCAGCACGGGCGGCCTGCAGGTTGGCGCTGGCGGCGGCCAGCTGCGCTTCCGCATTGGCAATGTCGGGCCGGCGCTGCAGCAGTTGCGTGGGCAGGCCTGGGCCGATCTCGGGCAGCTGCAGGGCCTGCAGCGAGTCCGTGGCCAGCGCGGGGCGGCGGGCCTGGCCCAGCAGCACGGCCAGCGTGGCATCGGCATCCTCGCCCTGGCGGCGCAGCGTGGCCAGGGCCTGGCGCTGGCTGGCCACCAGACCGCGTTGCTGTGCCAGCTCCAGCTGGGTGGCGGCACCTGCGCGCGCGCGGGACTCCACCAGGCCCAGCAGCCGCTCGGCATTGGCCACATTGCGCGCCGCAATGGCCTGGCGCTCACGCAGCGCCACGGCCTGCAGCCAGCCATGGGCCACCTGGGCGGTGACCGTGAGGCGCACCGTGTCCTGGTCGAAGCGGCTGGCCTGCCAGGCCGCCGCCGCCGCATCGCGCGTGGCGCGGTTGCGGCCCCAGAAGTCCACCTCATACGAGGCCGTCAGCGCGGCGCCATAGACGCTGGCCTGCCCGCCCGCCACCTGTGCATGGTTCATGCGCTGGGCGCGCAGCTCGCCGCTGAGCGACGGCAGCAGCGCCGCGCCTGCCTGGCGCGTGGCCGCCTCGGCCTGGCGCACGCGGGCCATGGCGGCAGCCATGTCCAGGCTCTGGTCCTGGGCGGCCTGCACCATGCCGCCCAGCTCCGCGCTGCCAAAGGCCTGCCACCACTGCGGTGAAACAGAGGCAGGGACGGCTTCGCCCTGCTGCTTCCACGAAGCGGCCAGCGCAGGCGCCTCCCGGTCCGGCATCGTCTGCTGCGCCGCGCAGCCGCCCAGGGCCGCAAGGGCCAGGGCCATGCAGCCCAGGCGCGCCGGCGCCCGGCGCGCCGGCATCGTCTTGTCGTTCATGTCTTTCATCTCACTCTCCCGCCAGCGCACGCACCGGGTCCAGCCGCGCCGCCGTCTTGGCCGGCATGTAGCCGAACACCAGGCCCGTCACCACGGCGCAGGCAAAGGCGCCCAGCATGGCGCGCACCGAAAACACCACGGGCACGCCCGCCACGATGAGCACCACGCCCACGGCCAGCCCGGCCAGCAGGCCCACCGTGCCGCCCACGAAGGTGACCAGGCTGGCCTCGGTCAGGAACTGGCGCAGGATGTCGCGCTGGCGCGCGCCCGTGGCCATGCGGATGCCGATCTCGCGCGTGCGCTCGCGCACCGTCATCAGCATCACGTTCATCACGCCGATGCCGCCCACCACCAGGGAGACGGCGGCAATCAGGCCCAGCATCACCGCCATGCTCTGGCGCGTGGCCGCCTCGGCCTGGATGCGCGCGGCCGCGTTGCCGATGCCGAAGTCCTCGCGCCCGCCGTGGCGCGCCAGCAGCAGCTTGCGCATGGCCTCCTCCGCCTCGTGCACCACGTCGGAGGACATGGCCTCGATCACCACATAGTCGGGCTGGGTCTGCGACTGGTAGACGCGCGCCCGGCCCGAGCGGTAGGGAATGAAGACCATGTCGTCATAGTTCTGCGCGCCCGAGTCCGCGCCGCGCTCGCTCATCACGCCGATGACCTCGAAGGCCGACGTGCCGATGATCAGCTGGCGGCCCAGCGGGTTGGGCGTGTCGGGGAAGAAGTGCTGGTGCGCCTTGTGGCCCAGGACCACCAGGGGCGCCAGGTCGCGGTCCTCGGCCTCGGTGTAGTAGCGGCCCTGGGCCAGCTTCCAGTGGTGCACCAGGGGCATCTCCTCGCTGGCCGCGAACACATAGATCTGCTTGTCGGCCTTGCCGTAGCGCACGGTGATGGGGTCGCCGATGACGGGCATGACGCGCCGTATCTCGGGCAGTTCGCGCACGGCGGCCAGGTCTTCCTCGGTCATCTGCCCGGCCGGCCCTCCCGTGGCCGGCGGCTTGCTGCCCATGTAGAGGATGGCCGTTCCCATGGTCCCCATCTGCTCGACCACCTTGCGCCGCGCGCCCTCGCCAATGGCCAGCATCACAATCACCGAGGCCACGCCGATGACGATGCCCAGCAAGGTCAGGCTGGTGCGCACGCGGTTCATGCGCATGCCGCGCCAGGCGCTGCGCGCGGCCTCGAACAGCTCGGCCAGCCAGGGCGCGCCGGCGCTGCCGCGCTGCGGCGTGAGCGGCAGGGCAGCGGCACCCGCATTCACCCCGTTTGCGGCATCGTCGCGCTGGCTGTCGCTGGTGATGCGGCCGTCGCTGATCTCGATCACGCGGCGCGCCTGGGCGGCCACAGTGCGGTCGTGGGTGATGAGGATGATGGTGTGGCCCGCGTCGGCCAGCTCGCGCAGCAGGGCCATGACTTCGGCGCCGCTGTGCGAGTCCAGCGCGCCCGTGGGCTCGTCGGCCAGGATGATCTGGCCGCCGTTCATCAGCGCGCGCGCAATCGACACGCGCTGCTGCTGCCCGCCCGACAGCTGGTTGGGCCGGTTGCCCAGGCGCGAGCCCAGTCCCAGGCGCTCCAGCAGCGCACGGGCGCGCCGCACGCGCTCTTCCTTGGGCAGGCCCGCGTAGATGGCGGGCATTTCCACGTTCTCGCTGGCGCTTTCGCTGGCGATCAGGTGGTAGCCCTGGAAGACGAAGCCGAAGGCCTCGCGCCGCAGCCAGGCCAGCGCGTCCGAGTCCAGCGTGGCCACGTCCTGGCCCTGGAAGTGGTAGCTGCCCTCGCTGGGCCGGTCCAGGCAGCCCAGGATGTTCATCAGCGTGGACTTGCCCGAACCCGAGCTGCCCACCACGGCCACGAACTCGCCCGCGCGTATCTCCAGGTCGATGCCGTGCAGCACGGTGACGGCGGGCTGGCCGCTGTCGCCGCCGCCGTAGTGCTTGGTGATGCCGCGCAGCTCTATCAGCGGTGCGGTCAGCGGCGCGCCGGCCTGCATGCCCTGCCCCATCACCATTGCAGCCACCGCGGGCCACGGTCCAGAGGCGTCTCGCCGACGATGACGCGCTCGCCTTCCTGCAGGCCCTCCAGCACCTCGGCCTGGTGGCGGCTGCGCACGCCCAGGCGCACGGTGCGCTGCTCGGGCTGGCCCTTGGCGTCCAGAACGCGCACGGTCTGCGTGCTGCCGGCCTTCTCGGCGTTCTCTGCCTTTTCCGCCTTGTCAGTCGTTCCCGCCTTGTCGGCCACGGCCATCAGCGGCACGGTCAGCGCCTGCCCGGCCTGCCCGGTGACGAAGACCACCTGGGCCGTCATCTGGGGCATCAGCTCGGCGTCCTCGTTGTCCACATCGAACAGCACGGTATAGGCCACGGCCTTGGTGGCGGGCGCAGGCGCCTGGCCCGCATTGCCGCCGGCCGGCGCCTGGCTGGTAGAGGGCGAAGGCAGCACCTGGCGCACCTTGCTGGACCAGCGCCGGGGCCTGGCCTGGTCGGCGCCGCCCAGCGTGGTGAAGTACACCGGCATGTCGTCGCGCACGCGGCGCACGTCGGCCTCGGACACTTCGGTCCACACCGTCATGGCCGACAGGTCGGCAATGCGCAGGATGTTGGGCGTCTGGTAGGTGGCATTCAGCGTCTGGCCTTCACGCGCCTCCACCGACACCACGGTGCCCGCCATGGGCGCGTAGATGCGCGTATAGCCCAGGCGCGCCTCGTCGGCCTTGAGCGTGGCCTGGGTCTGGTCGATCTGGGCCTTCAGATGCTCCATGCGGGCGCCGGCTGCGGCCAGGTTGGCTTCTGCGGTCTGCAAATCTTCCTCGCGCGTGGCCCCGTCGCGGGCCAGCTGGCGCTGGCGTGTGAGCTGCTGCTCGGCCAGCTTGCGCAGCGCCTGCTGCTCGGCCAGCTGGGCGCGCAGGCCCGCCAGCGAGGCGCGCCCCGCATCCACCGTGGCGCGCTGCACGCTGGGGTCGATCTCCACCAGCAGCGCGCCCTTCTCCACCTGGGCGCCGGGCTCCACGCGCAGCCGGGTGACCTGGCCCGACACCTGGGCGCCCACGTCCACATAGCGGCGTGGCTGCAGCGTGCCGATGGCCGTGACGGTGGACTCGATATCGGTGCGCGCCACGGTCTCGGTCTGGTAGGCCACGGCAGGCCGGCTGGACCACCAGGCGGCCGCGCCCCCGGCCGCCGCCAACAGGACCACCGCCACGGCGATGGCTTTCCAGCGTTGCTGCGTGCGCGTCATGCTTGCCTCCCGACCACACACACCCCGAACTGGAACGAAAGCAGGAAACTCATCTGAAAAACCCCGTAGTACCGAAACTGAAAACAATCCACGCCAAATCCGCCACGGCAAGCACGCCAGCCAACCAGGCCAGCCGCGCCGCCCAGCGCGCATGGGCGCTGATCAGGGCCACGGCCATCAGCGCGCCGGCGGACACAAAGCCCAGCCAGGCCACCGAGCCCACCGTGCCGCCCCAGCCCGAGACAACGGGCACAAGGGCCAGCGCCAGCAGCGCCGTGCCCAGGCTGCGCAACTGCGGGCCACGGCGGGCCGGCAACTCGCGCGCGCCGGTCAATTGTTCGTAGTGGCGGTCCATGGCAAAGGCCAGGGCCGCCATGCCTGCAAAGGCCAGGGCCAGTGCGGCCAGGGATGCGTGCAACGTGCTCATGCCTGCACCTCCGAGCGGCCTGCCACGGCGGCCTGCCCCTTGGCCGTCTTTGCCTTGGCGGCGGCACCTGCGCCGCGCCGCGCCAGCCAGCGCCAGGCCCAGGCGGCCGCCAGCCCCGTGGCCAGGCAGAACAGCTCCACCCCGGCGCTTTCCCAGTCGCCCTCCAGCATGTGGGCCGACAGCGGCTCGCCCACGGTGATCCAGTTGAGCAGCGGCAGCAGCAGGCACAGCATGGCCAGCAGGCCCATCTGCTGGCGCCAGGCCGTGGCCGGCGCGCAGGCCAGCGCATGCACCAGCGCCAGGCCCCACAGCCCGAAGAACACGGCCAGCTCCCAGTCATCGCGGTGCGCCAGGCCCACGGGCACCAGGCGGTTGGCCCACAGGTAGCCGATGCAGCCCAGGCCCAGCCCGGCGATGGCCGCCACGTTCAGGCCCTCGATCAGCCGGTACACGCGCGCCGTGGCGCTGCCGAACTCGCCCTGGTGGCGGCTGCGGCGCTTGACCATGAAGAGAATGGCGCCCGTGGCCATCATGGCCGCGCCCGCCAGGCCGCACAGGAAGTACAGCCACTTCATGGCCAGCCCGCCGAACTTGACCATGTGCAGCCCGCCCATGACCGCCTGGGCCAGCGAGGGGGTGCCGCCGTCGGCGCCGCCGGGCAGGCGTACCTGCAGCACCTCGCCCGTGGCGGCCGAGAACATGGCCATGCCCGAATTGGGGCTCAGGCGCTGATGCGCACGGTCATCGCTGTTCCAGCCGTAGACGCCGATGCGTGCCGATGCATCGCCGGGATGGTTGACGACCACCGCGCGCACCGCCTGGCCCATCAGCTCCTGGCCGCGCCGCGCAAACGACTCCAGATCCGGCACGGCCATGGGCTTGCCGGAAGGCGCGGGCGGCCCGGCCTCGGTCATGTCGGCGATGAAGGCCGTGCGGGCGGCCTGGTCCGTGCCATAGACCGTCCAGACGCCAACGGGCATGAAGCTCAGGCTGGAGATGGCGATGCCGGTATAGGCGATCATGAACTGGAAGGGCAGCGTCAGCACCGCAACGGCGTTGTGCGCGTCCAGCCAGCTGCGCTGGCCCTTGCGTGCGCGAAAGGTGAAGAAGTCCTTGAAGATGCGCTTGTGCGTGATCACGCCGCTGACCAGTGCCACCAGCATGGCCATGGCGGCAATGCCGATCACCCACAGCCCCACCTGCCCTGCATGCAGTTCATAGTGGAAGTCCACGAAATGGTTGCCGCCCATGGTGGCGCGCGCGGCACCGTGGCCGTGGCCTGCCGTCATTTCCTCGCCCGTGGCCGTGTCCAGCTCGGCATCGGCGTACTGGCGGTTGGCGTCGAACCAGTAGACATGCAGGTCGCCGCCGCCCTTGTCGTCGGACGGCCAGATCTCCCACATCTGCGCGCCCTGGTGGTGCTTTTGCATGTAGGCCGCGCCCCAGGCCAGGCGCTGGCCCAGGTCCGCACCCTGCCCGGCCGGTGCGGCGGCGCGCGCTGCCGCCTCGGCCGCCTCCTCGGCATGGTGCTCGGGCGTCATCCAGTGCGTGATGGCTTCCTGGAACACGGCCAGCGAACCCGTTAGGAACACCGCGAACAGCAGCCACGAAAACCACAGCCCGCACCAGGTATGCAGCCAGGCCTGGGCCTGGCGGAAACCGCCCGTGGCAGCGCCGCTGCCGGGGACCTTGCCGATCTGCGCCTTTGCCATCTCAGCCTCCCGCGCCATTGCGCGCCAGCAGCAGCGCGGCGCCGCCCATCAGGGCCGCAGGCACCAGCAACCCCAGCCAGACCCGGCCCGCCGAAACCGGCGAGAACGCCCAGATCACCGCCAGCGCGTGCAGCGCAAAGCTCCACTGCATGCCGGCGATCACGGCATCGACACGCGCGCCGGGCAGCGCAGCGGCCAGGAAGGCCGCCAGCGCGCTGGCCAGCGCATAGCCGCCGAAGACGGCAGCCAGCAGGCGGGACAGGACAAGCAGGCCCGGATGGACGGGCCTGTCGGCCTGGGTGATATCTGCAGGATCAGCGGGTTGGGATTGGGGCATGTAATGGGTATTCGGATAAGCACAGGAACGCACGAATGCGTGCAAACAAGGGGCCAAAACGGATGCCGTGATGCGGCGGCCCTCAAGGCCCTCCTCATACATGACAAACGAGATCGAAAAAAAGGCCAGCCGCAATGGTTTTCGCCATTGCGGCCAGTGGCCTGGGTCGGACTGGGGCGGGCCCTCCTGGACCCCGCCCCGGCCCTCAGAAGGTGCCGCGCAGCGTCAGCACCGCATTGCGCGGCTTTCCATAGAAATTGCCGCCGCTCGCATAGCCCACGGTCTGGTAGTACGTCTTGTCAAAGATATTGTTGAGATTCAGGGAAACCGTCCAGCGCGGATCGATCCGGTACTGCACCATCGCATTGATGACCGAATAGCCGCCCTGGGTGAAGTTGTAGCGGCCGACTTCATTCCAGTCGGCGTCATACAGCGTATCGCGCACATGGTGCTTGCTCTGGATATGGGCGCTGCCGCCGATCTTCCAGCGCGACAGCTCGCCCGGCAGCACATAGGCCGTGGACAGCTTGAGCAGATGGCGCGGCGTGATGCTGCTGTAGGGCGCATCCTCGGTCTTGTCGCGCGTGGTGGTGTAGGTGTAGCCGGCCGCGATCTGCCAGCCCGGGCGCAGCTCGCCGCCGATCTCGGCGTCAAAGCCGCGGCTGGTCACCTTGCCCTGCGGCAGAAAGCAGCAATTGCCCGACCATTCCTCGTGATTGCTCGGATAGCGCGTATCCGTCACCGCCGTGCCCGTGCGCACCACGTTGAAAAGGCTGAATGTGGCATTGAGCCGGCCATCGGCCAATTCGCCCTTGAAACCGGCCTCATAGCTCTTGCCCTTGACCGGGTCCAGCGAATTGCCCGGAGGAGGCCCCGACTTGGACAGCGCCTGCGGCTTGAGAATCGAGGAATAGCTCAGATACGCCGACCATTGGTTGTTCAGGTCATAGATCACCCCGCCATACGGCGTGAACTTGGCCGGCTCGGAAAAGCGGCTGCCCGATGCCAATTCCCACTGGCCCGCCGCATTCAGCGACTCATAGACCTGGTTGAAGCGGTACTTGGCATAGCGCGCGCCCACGATCACATGCAGGCGGTCCGTCGGATGCAGGCGCAGCACGCCATAGCCGCCCGACTGGTCCTGGCCCCAGGGGTTGTAGCGGCGCGAGATCTCGCCGGCCGGCGCCGGGCGCCAGGCGCCGGGGTTGTAGACATCGATGGGCTCCACGCCCGTGGCATCGGTGGAATAGCCCACGTTCCAGAAGCTCTCCACCTTCTGCCGGTCCATGCCCAGCAGGATCTCGTGCGTGCGCCCGCCCAGGTCGAAGCTGCCGGCCAGGCTGGCGTCCAGCACGGTCTGCCGGTTCTCGTACAGGTAGTGGCCACCGCCGTTCCAGTTCACGCCCAGGCCGGTTGCGGGGTCCAGCGCACCGTAGCCGAACACCGTGGAGCCGTCATAGCTGGACTTGCTGCGGGTCAGGTTGAGCTTGCCCTTCCAGCGTGCGGAAAAACGGTGCTCCAGCGCGCCGAACAGCTCGCTGTTGTCCTTGCGGCCCGTGGCCCAGGGCTGGGTGAAGCTGGTGTGGCGCGGCAGGCCGATATCGCTGCCGTCGCTGTAGCGCGGCACGTCGCCGCCGCCATCGCCGCGCGTGCGGATCTTGCTGCGGCTCATGCCCACGGTCAGCAGGGTGTCGGGCGTCAGGTCCGCCTCGACCACGCCGTAGAACTGGGGAGCGCGCGTGTGCTTGATGTCCACGAACTGGTCCGTGTCCTGGTAGGACAGCACGGCCCGGCCGCGCACCCGGCCATCAAGAGCCAGCGGCCCCGTGGCATCCACCATGGTCTGGTAGTTGTTCCAGCTGCCGATGGACTGCTGCACCACGAAGCGCGGCTCGGCCAGCGGCTTCTTGCGCACGATGTTGATGATGCCGCCCGGGTCGCCCACGCCGCCCAGCAGGCCCGAGGCGCCGCGCATCACCTCCACGCGGTCGTAGAAGTCCATGCTCTGGTTGACGCTGTAGGTGTACTGGGCGATGTTCAGCGGCGCGCCGCCGTCGATCTGCATGCTGTCGATCTGGAAGCCGCGCGAATAGAAATAGGTGGAGTCGAAATTGATCTGGCTGGTGGTGATGCCGGGCGTGGCGGCCAGCGCGTCGCGGATGTCGGTCATGCGGCGGTCGTCGAGCTGCTGGCGCGTGATCACCGACACCGATTGCGGGATCTCGCGGAACGACTGGTCCGTCTTGGAGGCGATGCTGGTCACGCGGCTGGTGTACGAGCCCGTGCCCTCGGTCGTGCCGTCGATGGCCCGGCGCGCGCTCACCCGCACTTCGGCCAGCGTCTTTTCGACGGCGGCGACGGGCTGCACGGTCAGCGTGCCCTCTTGCACATGGCCCTGCAGGCCGCTGCCGGCCAGCAAATCATCCAGCGCCTGGCGCAGCGGCAGCTCGCCCCGTACGGCCGGCGCCTGCCGCTGGGCGGCCAGCGAGGGCGTGAACACCAGCTGCAGCCCGGCCTGCCGCGCGAACTGGTCCAGCGCGCTGGCCAGCGGCTGCGCCGCTATGTCGAAGCGCAGCGTCTGTGCGGCCGGCTGGGCCAGCGCCGCCTGCAGCGGCATGGCCAGGCCCAGGCAGAGCACGGCATGGGCCAGCGGATGGAGGGCGGCGCGGCAGGCGCCCGAAGAAGGGAAAAGCGGATGCATGGAAATCGTCCTTGGCAGTGATGGAAGGGACCCACAGGGATCACTGCCATGACGACTGGCCAGGAAAACTCCTGAAAAACAATGTGCGCCCCGCTGCCGTGCGCATGCAGTTGCTCTTGCCACCGTCACGCCTCAGCCCGCCGCGGCCACCAGCAGGCCGCCATCGGCCTGCATGCGCACCTGCACCGGCAGCGCATGGGGCAGCGCCCGCACCCAGGCATGGGCCTTGGCGATGCGCACGCGCCCGCTCAGCGGCAGGCGCGCGGCCTCGGGCGTGGCCTGCAGGTCGAACGGCGCATAGCGTGACAGCCGCGCCAGGGCCTCGCCCAACGTGGCGTCGGCAAACACCAGCTCGCCATGCCGCCAGGAGGCCGCCTGCCCCGCATCGCCCCGGGTCTGCGTGGCCACCGTGCCTTCCATGCGCAGGCCATGGCCTGCAGACAATTCATAGAAGCGCCCGCCATCCGCGTCGGATTGCACGCGCACACGCCCCGACTCCACCTGCACCGTGACCCGCTCCTGCCCCTGGGCGCCCGTGGCCAGTTCCACGCCGAAGCGCGTGCCCAGCACGGTGACGCGCACGCCGCCGGCCTGCACGGTGAAGGGCCGGTCCTCGTCCCGCTCCACCTCGAAGAAGGCTGCGCCCTGCGTCAGCTGCACCACGCGCCGCGTGGCGAAATACTCCACCTGCGCGCTGCTGAGCGCGTCCAGCAGCAGGCTGGAGCCATCGGGCAGGCCATGGCGCACCTGCTGGCCGCGCAGGCTGGACCAGCCGGCCTGCCACTGCACATGCGTGTCGCGGTAATGCCGCCATTGCTGCCAGCCCAGGCTGCCGCCCAGGCCGAAACCGGCCACGCCCAGCAGCGCGGCCAGGCTGCGCCGCCGACCTGCATGTCGTGCAACGGCGCTGCCGGGCCGCGTACCGCGCCAGCGGTGCAGCGCATCCTCTATGCAGGCACTGGCCTGGATCAGGTCGCGCTCCACGGTGTTGAGGCTGACGCCCAGGCGCTCGGCGATCTTGGGCTGGCGCTCGCCCTGCACGCGGTGGGCGATGAAGGCGGCGCGGCAGCGCTCGGGCAGGCTGTGCAAGGCGGACTCCAGCACGGCCAGCGCCTGGCGGTACATGACGGAGTCGGCCACATCGGGCGCATGGCTGGGCGCCAGTTGTTCATGGACTGCCGCCTCGCCCAGGTAGCGGGCATGGCGCTGGCGGCGGCGGTGCGCATCCAGCGCCATGTGCTGGGCCATCACGGCCAGATAGGCCGTGGCGTCGCGCGGCATCTGGGCCGGATTCGCGGCCCCGGCCAGGTCTGCGCCCTCGGCCGGGGCGCTGCGCGCGTGTTCCGCCAGCCGCAGCCAGGTGTCGTGCACCAGGTCGCCCGCCTCCTCGCGGCTGCCCGTGCTGCGCGTGGCGGCACGCACCAGGTCGGCATAAGCCCGGTCAAAGCCGGAAAGCAGAGCGCGGGTGAAGGAGGCGGACAAATCCATGGGGCTGGATCATAACCGCGCAAAGAAGAATCATTCTCAATAAACGCAATGCATGCCGGGCTCTTTCAGCGGTCCCTGGGCCATCCCCGAAAGGGCGCGATCGCAAGGTGCAACGGGCCGCGAAGCGACTTTGCGCACGCCGCACGCGCTATCATCCGCACCAGCCCCCTGTCCCGGGGCCGGTGCTTCAAAACACCCATTAGCAAGCGGCACCGCCTCTCCGAAAGCGAGGCTTGCACACCGAATCCACCAGCCAATGCAGATTGCAATGGCCCGTGGATTCGATACGTAATGGAGCATCGAAACATGAGTACCGTTTTTCTCGGGCAGACCCGCGCGCCCTTTCTTTGCGCGCTCCCTCCCTCACGCTTGCCATCCACGCAGCGCCAGACACGGAGGGACATGGCATGACCTCCACCCAGCCAAACCAGCCCACCCCCGCCACGGACAGCCACAGCACCGGGCAGCTGTCCAATGCCCTCACCCAGGTGGACCATCTCGTGCAGCAAGGCTGTGCAGAGATTTCCTCCATCGCCCAGTTGGCCCTGGCATGGCTGGAGACGCCCAAGGGCCATCGCCACATGGACGTGGTGGCCCGCGCCCTGCAAAGCATCCGCGACAGCGCCGAGACACTGGCCGACTACGCCGGCACCGAGGCCCAGGCCATGGGCTGCGGATTCGAAGACGCGGCCGAGATGCGCCGAGCCGAAGCGGCCGAGGCAGCCGCCAAAGCCATGGCGCAACTGCTCGAATGCCGCACCCATGAGCCGGTGCGCCCGCAGGGCTGAGGCATGGCCATGGACAAGGAGAAGGACAAGGACTCCCCCAGGACACAGCCACCCAGCCTGCACCAGTTGACCAGCGCCATCACCGAGATCCACGGCAGCGTGCAGGAAAACTGCACCGCCATCTCGGCCCTGGCGCAACTGGCCCTGGCGGCAGTGCATGCACCGCAGGAGCACCACAGCCAGCAGGCCCTGGCCCATGCGCTGCGCGCCATCCGCGACAGCGCCGACCTGCTGGCCGGCCATGTGAAGGTGGAGGCCCGGCGCGTGGTGTGATCCCCCGCAAGGCCGCTGGCTGCACAACGGCGGCCCGAACGCCTGCGCCGCCGTCCTCAGAAGCTGCCGCGCAGCGTGAGCATGGCGTGGCGCGGTGCGCCATACAGGTTGTTGCTGAACGTTGTGCCCAGGGTCTGGTAGTAGGTCTTGTCGAGCAGGTTGTTGATGTTCAGCGTGACCGTCCAGCGCGGGTCGATGCGGTACTGCACCATGGCATTCCACAGCGCGTAGCCGCCCTGCGTGAAGTCAAAGGGCACGGACGTGCCCGCCGCCGACAGCGCCGTGCCGCTGACGTAGTGCGTGCTCTGGATCTGGGCGCTGCCGCCCACTTTCCAGCGCGACAGCTCGCCCGGCAGCGTATAGGCCGTGGACAGCTTGAACAGGTGGCGCGGCGTGATGCTGCTGTAGGTCTTTTCGGTGCTGCGGTCGCGGGTGTTGTTGAAGGTGTAGCCCGCTGCCAGCTGCCAGCCGGGCTGCAGCTCGCCGCCCAGTTCCATGTCGAAGCCCCGGCTGGTGACCTTGCCCTGTGCCAGGTAGCAGCAGTTGCCGCTCCAGCGGCTGTTGCTGGTCTCGTAGCGCGGGTCCACCACGGCCGTGCCCGTGCGCTCCACATTGAAGACGCTGAAGGTGGCGTTCAGCCGCCCGTCCATCAGCTCGCCCTTGAGGCCGGCCTCGTAGCTGGCGCCCTTGACCGGCGGCAGCGAGGTGCCCGGCGCCGGTCCGGCCATGCTCAGCGCCTGCGGCTTGAAGATGGACGAATAGCTGGCATAGGCCGACCACTGGCTGTTCAGGTCATAGATCACCCCGCCATAGGGCGTGATCTTGGTGGGTTCCTTGAACGGCGTGTTCGACCAGGGCGTGCGGTTGCCCTGCGCATCCAGGTTCCAGACCGACTGCTGGAAGTCGTAGCGGCTGGCGCGCGCACCCAGGATGAGGTGCAGCCTGTCCGTGGGATGCAGGCGCAGCACGCCATAGCCGCCCATCTGCTTTTGGCCCCAAGGGCCGTAGCGGGTGTTGAAGTAGGTTTCCGTGGGCGGCGTCCAGATGCTGGGGGCAAACGGATTGCTGGCCACGGTGCCGCTGCCAGTGAAATTGGCGCTTTGCCAGAAGCTTTCCACGCGCTGCCAGTCCGCGCCCAGCAGCAATTCATGCGTGCGGCCCATGAGCTGGAAGGGACCGCCCAGGCTCAGGTCCACCACCTCCTGCGTATTGCCGGACTGGATGTGGCCACCGCGCCAGACCGCCCCCGCCAGGGTCTGCGGGTTGATGGCGCCGCCCATGTAGACCCAGAAACGGTCCAGCTCGGTCTCCACGCGCGAGACGTTGAGCTTGGCCTTCCAGCGGTTGTCGAACTTGTGCTCGAGCTGGGCGAACAGCTCCTTGGTCTCGTAGTCGTAATAGGCCCAGGGCTGGGTGAAGTTGGTGTGGCGCGGCAGGCCCAGGCTGCTGCCGTCGGCAAAGCGCGGCAGGCCGGCATAGTCGCCGTTCTCATGGGTCTTTCCGTAGCTGCCGCCCACGGTCAGCAGGGTGTCTGGCGTGAGGTCGGCCTCCAGCACGCCGTAGAGCGACGGCTTTTCGCTGCTGCGCAGGTCCATGTAGGAGTCACCCTTGTGGTAGGACAGCACGGCGCGGCCGCGCACGCGGCCGTCGTCGGCCAGCGGCGCGCTGGCATCGAGCTCCACGCCGCGCCGGCTCCAGGAGCCGGCCGACAGCGCGGCCTTGAACTGCCGCTGGGCCAGCGGCTTCTTGCGCACCAGGTTGATGATGCCGCCCGGATCGCCCACGCCGCCCAGCAGGCCCGAGGCGCCGCGCATGACTTCGACGCGGTCGTAGAAGGCCATGTCCTGCTGCGGCGAATAGGTGTAGGCGCCCAAAGCCAGCGGCGCGCCGCCGTCGATCTGCATGCTGGTGATCTGAAAGCCCCGCGAATAGAAGTCGCCCACGGTATTGGCCACGACCACGCCGGGCGTGAGCTTGAGGGCCTCGGTCACATCGGTCACGCGCTGGTCGTCGAGCTGTTCGCGTGTGACCACCGATACCGACTGCGCAATCTCGCGGAACGACTGGTCCGTCTTGGAGGCAATGCTGGTCACGCGGCTGGTGTAGGAGCCCGTGCCTTCGGTCGTGCCGTCACCGGCGCGGCGCGCGGCCACGCGCACCTCGGCCAGCGACACCGAGCGCGGGGCAACGTCTGGCGCCCGGGCATCGGGCACGGCGCGCTGGCGCAGCACATAGCCGCCTTGCGGCTGCACCGCCGCCTCCAGCCCCGTGCCCTGCAGCAGCGCGGCCAGGCCGGCCTGCGCGGTGTGGCTGCCCTGCAGCCCCGGGCTGCGCAGGCCCTGGACCTGGTCCTGGGTGAAGGACAGCAGCAAACCCGAATCGCGCCCGAAGCGGTTGAGCGCGTCCTCCAGCGTGCCCGCCGGAATCTGGTAGCTGCGTGTGGGTGCTGTGGCGGCCGTGGTGTTGACGGACGGCGAAGGCGCCTGCGCCCACAGGTTGCTGCCCAGCCCCGCGCAGGCCAAAGCCAGCAACAGGCCACGGGACGAGACGACGGAGGGGCGCAAGGCGCAGGGAAAGCGCCGGGGCGCTGAGGGATATGCCATGGTGTGCGAAGGACTGGGCCTGGAAGGAAAAGACAAACGGATGGATGGACGAATCGATGGGCGGGCCCGGCATGGCAAGCCCCCCTCTTCCTCCATGTCCCGCGAGTTCTCGAAACAGACCACCCCGGGCGCAGATTTCTTCAAAAAAACTGCGCAGACCCCTTCAAGCCCCTGCCGATTTCTTGCCCACCACCACCTCGCGCCGGCCCCACCAGCGCGTCATGGAGCGCAGCTCCAGTCCCGGCAGCGCACCGATCACGGCCAGCACGCGCGGCACCTCGGCCAGCGGATAGGTGCCGGAGATGCGCAGGTTGGCCACTTCGGGCTCGCAGGCCAGGGCCGCATCGCTGTACGGCTGCAGCGCCTCCAGCATCCGGGCCAGCGGCATGCCGCGCGCCACCAGCATGCCCTCGGTCCAGGCGGTGCTGTCCTCATGCACGGCGGTGGCTGGCGAGACGCCATCGGCCCGCAGCGTGGCCTGCTCGCCCGCGCTGAGCACCAGCACACTGTGGCCGGCCAGCCGGGGGGTCAGGCGCACGGCACCTTCGAACACACCCACCTGGAAATCACCATCCGCGAACGCACGCACGGAAAACCGCGTCCCCAGGGCCAGCGCCTCGCCCGCAGTGGTCTGCACGGCAAAGGGCCGGGCGGGCTGCTCGGTGTCATTGGCCGTGGTGACCAGCACCTCGCCCTGCAGCAGGCGCAGGCGGCGGTGCCGCCGGCTGTATTCGATGTCCAGCGCGCTGGCGCCGTTGAGCACGATCTGCGTGCCGTCCGGCAACGCCATCTGCCGACGCTCGCCCCACGCCGTGCGTGCATCGGCCACCCACCCTTGCCAGGGCAGGCGCTGCTCCAGCTGCCAAGCAATGCCGGCACCAAAGGCCGCAACGGCCAGGGACCGGATCACGCGCCGGCGAGCGGAACCACGCGGAGCCAGCGCAGCCCGGGCTATCGGTGATTGCGGCGGCGCCACCAGCCCAGCCAGCCGCTGGTTGACGGCAGTGATGCGCTGCCAGGCCTGCTCGTGCAGGGGATCGGCCGCGCGCCAGGCCTGCCAGGCTTGCCATTCGCGGGCCAACTCATCGGACAGGCCGCCCTCCTGGTGCTTCAGCCACCACTCGATGGCGCTGCGCGCTACCTCGGGCGGCAGGCCGGCTCCCGGCGCCGTCATGCATCCACCGCGAAATAGCAGTGCATGCCGGCCTGCACCAGGTAGCGCTTGACGGTGGTCAGCGACAGGCCCAGCTCGCGCGCAATGTCGGCCTGCTTCATGCCGTCCAGCTGGGCCATCAGAAAGGCCCGCCGCACGGGAGCAGGCAGGCCGTCGAGCATGCGGTCGATCTCGTCCAGCGCCTCCAGCAGCAGCGCGCGCTCCTCGGGCGAGATGGCAAAGGACTGCGGCGCCTGGGCCAGCGCCTCAAGATACGCGCGCTCCAGTTGCTGGCGCCGGTAGTGGTTGGCCAGCACGCGCTGCGCCACCGTGGTCAGGAAGGCGCGCGGCTCACGCGCCTGCACAGGCTCGTCGCGCGCCAGCAGGCGCACAAAGGTGTCGTGCGCCAGATCGGCCGCCTGGTGCACATCACCCAGCTTCTTGCGCAGCCAGCCCTGCAGCCAGCCGTGGTGGTCGGTGTAGAGCGTGGCGACTTCGCGGTGAAGGGAGGTTTCGGCGGCAGGCATGGCGCGGGAGGAGGAATGCGTGGGCGGCTGGCCCGAAATATGAGATCAATTCTCATTTGCATTCTAACGGTTGGCCTGCGCTGTTGCCCCGCCGCCCTGTCCACTCAGAACTTGTAGTTCAGCACCGCCATGGCCTGGCGCGGCGTGCCGAACTGGCCCTGGCCGTCGATGTTGACGTAGTACTTCTTGTTGAAGAGGTTGTTCAGGTTCAGCTGCAGCGAGAGCCTGGGGCTGAAGGCATAGCGCGCCATGAGGCTGGCGGTGGCGAAGGATTTCTGCTCGAAGACCAGGTCATTGCCCGCCACGAAGACGCTGGCGCGGGTGCGGCTTTGCCATTGCAGGCCGCCGCCCACGGTGAGCTGATTCCATCCACCGGGCAGGCGGTAGGAAGTGAACAGCTGGGCCTGGGTCTTGGGCGCCCAGGCGTTGATGGACAGGCCCTGGGCGTCACGCGCGACGGTGTGGGCAATGCCGGCCGACAGGTTCCAGCCCGTGGCCAGCTCGCCCGAGACCTGGGCCTCGAAGCCCTTGCTGGTCACGCCCTTGGCGCCGTAGTAGGCGAAGTCGGTGGTGCCGGGCACGACCTGGCCTTCGTCCAGCTGGGCCACGTTGTCCTGCTGGATGCGGAAGACGGACAGCGAGCTGTTGAGCCTGCCGTCCAGGTGCTCGCCCTTGATGCCGATCTCGAAGCTCTTGCCCGCCACGGGGTCCAGGTAGCTGCCGCCGCGGTCGCGGTAGTTCTGGGGCTGGAAGATGTCGGTGTAGCTGGCATAGGCCGAGAAGCCTTCGCTCAGGTCCAGCACCAGGCCTGCGTAGGGGATGAAGACGTTGTGGTCGCGCACCTCGCTGAGGCTGCGCACCTTCCAGCTGCTCTGGCGCCCGCCCACGATGAGCTTGACCGGATCGGCCAGCGACAGGCGCAGCGCGCCGTACAGCGCGTCCTGGCGCGTGTGGTCCAGGCTGCTGGTGGTCAGCGGCCCCCAGGTGGGCTCGGCATAGGAGCCGTCCCATTGGTAGTAGTTGCCCACGTCCTGCAGGGGGCTGGTGCGCGCATGGCCGGCCTTGTGCTCGCGGGCACGGCTGCTGCTCAGGCCGACAACGGCCTCATGGCGGCGCCCGCCCAGTTCCCAGCCGCCCGTCACCTGCAGGTCGGCGCTGTTTTGCTGGAAGCTGTATTCGGAGTAGTTGGGCAGGGCAGCCATGCCCAGGCCGGTGGTGATGTCGGGCTGGCGCATGAGGTACAGCAGCTTGGCGTCGTAGGCGCTGTCGCGGTGCACGAAGTTGGCCTTGAGCTTCCAGTCGTTGCCAAAGCGGTGCTGCAGGTTGGCGAAGATGTTTTTGTTGGTGCTGTTCCAGCGCGTCCAGTTCGCGGCCGTGGTCTTGGAGGTGCTCCAGTCGGCTGGCATGCCGTTCGTGAAGACCAGCGGCAGGCCGCCCCAGGTCGAGCCGGTGGGCCGGTTGGACTGGTAGTCGGCGCCCACGCTGAGCGTGGTGTCGGGCGTGAGGTCGGCATCGATCACGCCGTAGAAGACCTGCTTGCGCGCGTGGTAGAGATCCACATGGGAGTCGCGCTCTTCGGCCATGCCGGCGACGCGTGCGCGGATGCGGCCGTCCTGCGTCAGCGGCATGGACAGGTCCACCGTGCCGCGATGGTGGTTCCACGAGCCCACGCTGGCCGAGGCCGAGCCCGTGAACACCTTGCTGTTGGCGTGCTTGCGCACCATGTTGATGGAGGCCGACGGATTGCCCGCACCCGTGAGCAGGCCCGTGGCGCCGCGCACCACTTCGACGCGGTCATAGATGGTGGTATCGGTGCCCGAGTCACCGTAGAACGACAGGCCGATGGAGGTGGGCACGCCGTCGTACTGCAGGTTGTCCACGTAGAAGCCGCGCGAGTAGAAGTCCGAGCGGTCGCTGTCCGAGCTGACGACATGGATGCCGGTGACGCTGCGCATGGCGTCGTTGAGCGAGAGCAGGCCCTGGTCTTCGATCTGCTGGCGCGTGAGCACGCTGACGGACTGCGGCGTGTCGCGCAGCGACAGGCTCAGGCCCGTGGCCGCCGCCGTGGCCGGCGTGGTGTAGGAGCCCGAGCCTTCGGTGGTGGGACTGGCCTGGGCCGAGGCCGTGACCAGCACGGTCCTGAGTGTCTGGGAGGACCCCGCGCCTGCCGCACCCGCAGCACCCGCCGCGCCGGAGGCGGCAGGCACCACGGGCATCTCGCGCAGGGTGTAGCCGCCGCCTGCAGAGCGCACGGCCGCCAGCGGCGTGCCCAGCAAGGCGCGGTCCAGTGCCTGCTCCACGGTGAAGCGCCCGCTCACGCCGCCGCTGCGCAGCCCTTCGGTGACGGCCGAGCCGAAGGTGACCAGCACGCCGGCCTCGCGCCCGAGTTGGTTGAGCACGCTTTCCAGCGGGCCGGCTGCAATGTCGTACTGGCGTTGCTGCGAAGCACCGGCAGCCGGCTGCGCCCAGGCCTGTGCCGGAGCCAGGGCGCCCGCGGCGGCCAGCCCCGCCAGCGTGCCCGCGCACAGCACCTGCAGCGCCAGCGCCACGGGCCGCAACGCCGGGGCTGCCTGGGATGGACGGACGGTGGGGGCGGCAGTCTGCCGCATGGAGTTCTGGCGCATGGTCTGAGGGCGCATGGAAAGGCCTTGTTGCAATGGTTGTAGAGAAGCGTTGGCGCACGCTGCGGTGCGCTCCTGTCTCTGTTGACAGCCATCGCCGGCAAATCAGCTCAAATTTTTTTCAGGAAAGTGCGAAGGCCTTCATGCAGGCCGTGCCGCTCATGCCTTGGCCGCCCCGGCAGGCCGCACCATCACCCAGTAGCGCGAGAAGGAGTGGATTTCCACGGGCAGCGAGGAAGTCAGCGCGGCCAGCACGCGGTCGGTGTCGGCCAGCGGATAGGCGCCGGAGACGTGCAGGCCGGCCACGGCCGGGTCGCAGCCCAGGCGCCCGCGCCGGTAGCGGCCCAGCTCGGCCAGGAAATCCTCCAGCCTCATGCGCGAGGCCACCAGCATGCCTTCGGCCCAGGCGCTGGCCGCCGTGTCCAGCGCGCCGGAGTGCACGGCCTGCTGGGCCGTGAACGTGCCCTGCTCTCCCGCATCGATGCGCTGCGCGGCATGCGGGGCATGCGCGGGCCGCAGTTGCACGGCGCCTTGCAGCACGCCCACTTCAACGCCGGACGCGCGCTCGCGCACCGTGAAGCGCGTGCCCAGGGCCTGCACGGCGCCCATGGCGGTCTGCACGATGAAGGGACGGTGCAGGCTGTCCGGCGCGGTCTGCACGAGGATTTCGCCACGCACCAGCTCCAGCACGCGCTCGGCCGCGCCGTAGCGCAGATTGAGGGCGCTGCCGGTGTTGAGCACCACGCTGCCGCCATCGGGCAGCGGCAGCGTGCGCTGCTCTCCCACGGCAGCCACCTCGTCGGCCGTCCAGCCGCGCCAGGCCTGCGAGCGCACGACGGCCGCAGAGCCTGCGCCCGAGACCAGCAGCACGGCCAGCGCCTGCACCGCACGGCGCCTGCCGGCCGAGCCGGGTGCGGCCAACGCGGCCCGCGCCAGCGGCATGGGGATGCCGGCCATCTGGCTGCCCATGGATTCGATGCGCTGCCAGGCGGCCTCATGCTCGGGGCTGGCCGCACGCCAGCGCTGCAGGCCATCGTGCTGCCGGGCCTGGGCCTTGCCGGAGTTCAGTTGCAGCCACCATTGCACGGCCTGGCGGGCCACTTCGGCAGAAATGGGGGAAGAAGCGGAAGGGAACGCCTGCATGCCGCCTACTCCGGGAAGAAGCAGCGCATGGCCGCCTTGGCCAGATGCCGCTTGACCGTGGAGATGGAGATGCCCAGCTCGGCAGCGATCTCGCCATGGCCAAGCCCTTCGAGCTGGGCCAGCAGGAAGGCCTGCTTGGCCAGCGCGGGCAGGCGGCCCAGGCGGCGGTCTATCTCCACCAGGGTCTCCAGCACCATGAGCCGGACCTCGGGCGGCGGCGCCACGGGCTCGGGCATGGCGGCCAGGGCATCGAGATAGGCCTGCTCGATGGCGCGGCGCCGCACCTGGTTGATCAGCAGGTTGCGCGCAATGGTGGTCAGGTAGGCGCGCGGCTCCTGGAGCTGGTCCAGGCCCTGGGCGCCCAGCACCTTGAGGAAGGTGCTCTGCGCCAGATCGGCCGCGTCGAAGGCATTGCCCACCTTCTTGCGCAGCCAGCCCTGCAGCCAGCCGTGGTGGGCCAGGTACAGGGATTCGACATGGGCGGACAAGGAGGGCGATGGGCTGGACACGCGGCGACCCGAGATTGAGAATAATTCTCAATTATAGGCAACTGCGACCCTCTTGCGGCCCTGCTCTTCCGCCCGCTGCTGCAGTCCGTTCCTCCTGGCCGTGTTTCAGAACTTGCCGCGCAGGGTGAGCGTCGCGCTGCGCGGTGCGCCGTAGACATTGCCCCAGGCCGGCGCGCCTATGGTCTGGTAGTAGGTCTTGTCGAACAGGTTGGCCACGCTCAGTGCCACGGACCAGTTGCGGTCGATGCGGTAGCCCAGGCGGGCAGACCACACGGCATAGGCTGGCTGCACATCGGTGATGGCGCCCACCGCGCGCGAGCTGGCGGTCTGGAAGTTGACGCCGCCGCCCACGTTCCAGGCGCTCCATTCGCCCGGCAGGCGGTAGTCGCTCCAGACACGCAGCATGTGCTTGGGCGTGTAGGTGCTGGCGAACTCCACGCCGGCATTGGAGGTGTTGTCCAGGTACTTGAAATGGCTGAAGGTGTAGCCGGCAAACAGCTGCCAGCCGCGCGCCACCTCGCCGCTGATCTCCGCATCCAGTCCCTGGCTGCGGACCTTGCCCACGGAGACATAGCAGTAGGTGCTGGCCGAGCAGGGGTTGACCAGGTCCTCTTCGGCGCGGTTCTTCTGGTCGATGCGGAACAGGGCCACGGCCGCGTTCACCCTGCCGTCCAGCAATTCGCCCTTCATGCCCACTTCCAGATTGCGCCCCTCGATAGGTGCCAGCAGGTCGCCGGCCGCCGTCACGGCGTTCTGGGCCTGGAAGATGTCGGAGTAGCTGGCATAGGCCGACCACTGGTCATTGAGCGCATAGACCAGGCCGCCATAGGGCGTGATGACGCCACTTTCCTTGTACGGGTCGTTGTAGGCCTCGCCCGTGTTGCGGTAGTTGCTGCTGCCCGTGAAGCGGGTGACGCGGGCGCCGCCGATCAGGGTCAGCGCATCGGTGAGGCCCAGCCGCGCCACGCCGTAGGCGCCGGACTGGGTCATGCGGGTGCGGCTTTCATCGCCGCGATAGCGGTTGGCCAGGAATTCCGCGCGGGACGGCTCGCGGATGGCGGCGCTCGGGTCGAACACGTTGTTGGGCAGGCCCATGCGGATCAGCGAATAGTCGCTGTCGTTGACCATGCGGCCCGTGTTGGCGCCAAAGCTCAGCGAATGCCGGCGGCCGAAGGCGTCGAATTTGCCGTCCACCGCCACGTCCAGGGTCTTGTTGTCGGTGGTGACATCGAACAGGCCGGCATACATCTCGTTGCCCGCCAGCGTGGCGGGATTGATGGCCCCCAGGGCGAAGGCGTACTTCATGTCGTGCTTTTCCCGGGTGTAGCCCGCCGTGGCCTTGACGGTCCAGTCCGCGTTGAAGCGGTGCTGCAGCTCGGCAAAAAGCGATGTCTGCTCGCTGTCCCAGCGGTTCCAGTCCGCGCCCAGGAAGGTGGAGCGCGGCAGCCGCAGGTCTGCGCCGTCGGCATAGCGCGGCAGGCCCTGGAAGAACGGCGTGGAGCGCAGCCGCTCGTGGGTGGCGCCCACCGTCAGCCGGGTCTGGGGGGTGAGGTCGTACTCCAGCACGCCGTAGAGCACGCCGGTACGGCTGCTGGCCACGTCGTAGAAATAGTCGCGGCTGTTGAGGCTGGCGACCACGCGCCCGCGCAGCGTGCCGGCCTCGTTGAGCGGGCCCGTGGCATCGATCTCGCTACGCAGGTTGTTCCAGGAGCCAACACTGGCCGATACCTCCAGCTGGCGCTCTGCCAGGGGGCGCTTGCGCACCATGTTGATGGCCGCGCTGGGAGAGCCCGCCCCCTGCAGCAGCCCCGTGGCACCGCGCACCACTTCCACGCGGTCCAGCGTGGCGGCGTTGCTGGTGAAGTTGTCGGCCTGCGGGTAGTAGAAGGCGCGGTTCACGCCATCGAACTGGTAGGTGTCCACGCGGAAGCCGCGCGAGTAGACATAGCGCCCGCCCATGGGGCTGTCGTACATCGTGATGCCCGTGGTGCTGGCCAGCACGTCGTCCACGGTGTTGAGGTTCTGGTCGTCCATGCGCTGGCGCGTGATCACGCTGATGGACTGGGGGATGTCCTTGATCGCCTGCTCGCCCTTGCCCACCGTGACCGCGCGGGCCACGTAGCTGCCCGTGCCTTCGCTGGTGGCGCTGCGCTCGGCGCGGGCCGTCACCTGCACTTCGTTCAGGACCGTGGTGGAACCGGCACCAGCGCCGGCCGGTGCGGCCTGCCTGCGCAGCGTGTAGCTGCCATCGCTGCGCGCCACCATGTCCAGCCCGCTGCCGGCCAGCAGGCGCTGCAGCGCCTGCTGCGGCGCGTAGTGCCCGGAAAGGGCCGGGCTGGTCAGCCCTTCGGTCAGCGCAGGATCGAAGGACAGCGAAATACCCGCCGCCGTGGCCACGCCGGCCAGCGTGCGGCCCAGCGGCCCGGGCGCGATCTGGTAGGTCTGGGCTGCGGGAGCGGGTGCGGGAGCAGGTGTGGGAGCAGGTGCCGGTTCGGCCGCCTGCACGGCGCCTGCGGCCAATGCCATGCCCAGCAGGGCCAGTCGGGCGGCATGCGCCAGGGGATGGAAGACGGGGTGCGGCATCGGTACGGCAGGCATGGAAATCGGTCCTTGGAGACGGTGAAGAAAGAAGCTCTTTCCCCGTTGCCAGCCGAGATCCGAAAAAGTGTCACCCTGCCTCGATTTTTTTAGTTCCTGGCGACCACGGTGATCCAGTAGCCGCGCATGCGCGTCTGCACGTCGACGGGATAGGTGGAGGCCAGCATGGTCAGCGTCCGGTCCGTATCGCCCAGCGGGAAGGAGCCGGACACGCGCAGCGCGCGCACCTCGGGCGCGCACTGCAGCAGGCCGGGCCGGTAGCGCGACAGTTCGGCGCAGAACGCGGCCAGCGGCATGGCGTCGGCCATCAGCATGCCGTGGGTCCAGGCCGTGGCTTCGGGCTGCAGGGGCTGGGGCGAGGTCACCTCCCCCGCTCGCAATACCGTTTGCTGACCGGCTTGAACGACCAGCGCCGGGCTGGCGGCGCCACGCAGCGTCACTTCCACGGCTCCCTCGGTCACGGCCAGGCGCACGGGGCCGCCGTCCGCCCTGCCCCCCTCCTGCCGCACGGTGAAGCGGGTGCCCAGCGCGCGCAGCCGGCCATGGGCGGTGTCCACGACAAAGGGGCGGTGCGGTGTGGCGGTATCTGCCGCCGTTTCTATGGAAATCGCACCCTGGCGCAGGGTGAGCAGGCGCAGTGCGCCATCAAACCGGATGTCCACCGCGCTGGCCGTGTCCAGCAGGAGGCGGCTGCCATCGGCCAGATGCTCGGTGCGGCGCTCGCCGGTGGCGGTGCGCAGGTCGGAGCCCCAGCCGCGCTGGTCCGCCGCATACCAGGCTTGCCAGGCCAGCCAGCCTGCAGGCGCCACGGCCAGCAGCGCGGCCAGCCGGGCCACGGTGGCGCGGCGCTGGGCGCGGTGGCTTCGGGGCCGGTCCAGCGCCGGCATGGCCAGCGCTGCAGGCAGGCCGCCCAACTTGCCCAGCAGCCGCTCGGCACGCTCCCAGGCCAGGGCATGCTGGGGGTCGGCCTGGCGCCAGCGCTCGCAGGCAGCGCGGTCGGCGTCGGTGGCGCCGCTGTCGTGCAGGCGCATCAGCCATTCGGCGGCCTCGTCGAGCACGCGCGCTTGCAGGGGCGTCTCCATCACGCCATTGCCACCAGGCATTGGCGAAACGCCTGGGCCATGTAGCGCTTGACGCTGGTGAGCGAGACCTCCAGCTGCTGCGCGATGTCCTCGTACTTCATGCCGTCCAGCTGGGACAGCAAAAACGTGCGCCGCACGATGGGCGGCAGCGCGTCCAGCATGGTGTCTATCTCGTGCAGTGTCTCCAGCACCAGGGCGCGCTGCTCGGGCGACGGCGCCACGGGCTCGGGCAGCGCGGCCAGGGCTTCGAGGTAGGCGCGCTCCAGCGCCTGGCGCTTGTACCAGTTGATGAGCACGCCCTTGGCCACCGTGGTCAGGTAGGCACGCGGCTCCTGCACACCGGCCAGGTCGCGCACGCCCAGGATGCGCACAAAGGTGTCCTGCGCCAGGTCCGCCGCATCCGCCCCGTTGCCCAGCCTGCGGCGCAGCCAGCCCTGCAGCCAGCCATGGTGGGCGGCGTACAGGGAGGCGGCTTCTCGGTGCTGGGGGGTGGAGGCGGATGGCATGGCGGGTCCCGATTCCCTTGGGGGCGAGGCCCGCAATCAAACAAGAATCATTCTTATTCGATTGTATCCATGCCAGGGAGCGTGCGACCGCGCTTTCGACCGGCCTGATGCCGCAAGGCCTACCAGATGTACCCGAACCGAACCACCATGTTGCGCGCTTCGCCGTAGTTGCAGGCATTGGCGGAAAAGCACGACGCCGTGTGGTACTTGTCGAACAGGTTCTTGACCGTCAGGCTCACGCTGGCCCCGCGCCAGTCACTGCGCATCTTTCCCAGGTCATAGCGCAGCGAGGCATCCACCAGGGTGAACGA
>NZ_JADDRN010000026.1:0-97919 GCF_017355445.1 Delftia sp. SD018 | reverse complement strand
ACGCGGGACGACGCTTGTGGCAGGCGGTCCCATGGGACCGCCTGATTTTTGAGAACGACTGGAATCAGTCGGAAATCGCGGCCGACAGCTGCTCGATCTGCTCGCTCAGTTCCAGCCAGCGCTCTTCCAGGCTGTCGATCTCGTCGTTGCAGGCCTTGAGGCTGCGGCCCGTCTCGGCCATGTCGGCGGGCGAGATGGGCTGACTCAGCAGGCCTTCGAGCCGCGTGCGCTCGGCCTGCAGCTGGGGCAGGCGCTTGTCCAGCTGTTCCAGTTCCTTCTTGAACGGCCGGGTCTTCTCGGCCATCTGCTGGCGGGCCAGGGCCGCCAGGCGCCGTTGCTCGCGCTGGTCTCCGGCACTGGCGGCCGGGGGCGTGGGTGGGGCAGCGGGAGCCGGCGCCAGCGCAGCAGCCACGGGGGCCTGCACTGCAGGTGCTGCATGTGCTGCAGGCTCCACCTGCGCTGCCGCCTTGCTGGTGGCCGCAGCCGCCTGTTCGGCCTTGCGGGCCTCTTCGCGCAGGCGGCGGGATTCTTCCAGCAGGTAGCGCTGGTAGTCGTCCAGGTCGCCGTCGAAGGGGCCGACCACGCCACGGCCGACCAGCCAGAAGTCCTCGCAGACCGAGCGCAGCAGCGCACGGTCGTGGCTGACCAGCATGACGGTGCCGTCGAAGTCGTTGATGGCCATGGCCAGGGCCTCGCGGGTGGCCAGGTCCAGGTGGTTGGTGGGCTCGTCCAGCAGCAGCAGGTTGGGGCGCTGCCAGACGATCATGGCCAGCACCAGGCGGGCCTTTTCGCCGCCGCTCATGCTGCCCACGGCCTGCTTGACCATGTCGCCGCTGAAGTTGAACGTGCCCAGGTAGCTGCGCAGGTCCTGCTCGCGGGCCTGCGGGCCGGTGGCGCCGGTGTCCCGTGCCAGGCGGATCATGTGCTCCATGGGGTTTTCGCCGGGGCGCAGCACGTCCAGTTCCTGCTGGGCGAAGTAGCCGATGTTCAGGCCCTTGCCTTCGGTCACGGTGCCGGCCAGGGCCTTCATCTCGCGCGCAATGGTCTTGACCAGGGTGGACTTGCCCTGGCCGTTGGCGCCCAGGATGCCGATGCGCTGGCCCGCCAGCACCGAGCGGTTGACGCCGCGCAGGATGGTGGTCGCCTGGCCTTCGTCGTCCAGGTAGCCGAATGCGGCGTTCGTGATCGCCAGCATGGGGTTGGGCAGGTTGGCCGGCGGCTTGAACTCGAAGGTGAAATCGGCGCTGGCCAGCATGGGGGCGACCTTTTCCATGCGCTCGATCTGCTTGACGCGGCTTTGCGCCTGCTTGGCCTTGGAGGCCTTGGCCTTGAAGCGGTCGATGAATTTCTGCAGGTGGGCGATCTTGTCCTGCTGGCGCTCGAACGAGGCCTGCTGCAGCAGGATCTGCTGGGCGCGCAGTTCCTCGAACTTGCTGTAGTTGCCGCCATAGCGCGTGACCTGCGCGTTTTCTATGTGCAGCGTGGTGTTGGTGATGGCGTCCAGGAATTCGCGGTCATGGCTGATCACGACCAGGGTGCCGGGATAGCGCTTGAGCCAGGCTTCCAGCCAGACCAGGGCGTCCAGGTCCAAGTGGTTGGTGGGCTCGTCCAGCAGCAGCAGGTCGGAGGGGCACATCAGCGCGCGCGCCAGCTGCAGGCGCATGCGCCAGCCGCCGGAGAAGCTGTTGACGGGGTGCTCCAGCTCGGAGACCTTGAAGCCCAGGCCCAGGATCAGGGCCTGGGCGCGCGGCACGGCATCGTGGGCACCGGCGTCGGCCAGGTCCACGTGGGCGTGGGCAATGGCCATGCCGTCCTCGCTGGCCTCGGCGGCCGCGAGCTGGGCGTTGAGCTCGCTCAGGCGGGTGTCGCCGTCCAGCACGAACTGGGTGGCCGTCTCCGAGGTCTCGGGCATGTTCTGCGCGACCTGGCCCAGGCGCCATTGCGAAGGGATGGAGAACTCTCCACCGTCCTCGGCCAGGCTGCCGTTGAGCAGGGCGAACAGGCTGGACTTGCCGGCGCCATTGCGTCCGACAAGGCCGACTTTTTCACCGGGGTTGATGGAGACGGAGGTGCTGTCCAGCAGCACGCGGGTGCCGCGGCGCAGGGTAATGTTGCGAAGGCTGATCATGAATGGGCAGGATTATCCCAGCGATTGCGTCAGGACAGGATTGCCGCCCGCCATGCCCGTGCCCGGCCACGGTGCAAAGCCCTGGTACCTGGCCCTAGATCGGCTGTATGCCCACGCGCTGCATCATGGACTGGGTGAACTGGATCTCGCGCTCGAAGCCCTTGGCATAGGCGTCGGCGCTGGTGATGGCGACCTTGCCGCCTTCCTGCTCCAGCAAGGCGATGACCCTGGGCTGCCTGAGCACCTCCTCCAGCGCCGTGCGCAGCCGCTGGACGATGGGCTCGGGCGTGGCGGCCGGCACGGACACGCCGCCCCAGGACGTGAGGTTGACGTTGGGCACGCCCAGCTCGGCCAGGGTCTGCACCTGGGGCAGCTTGGCGTTGCGCTGCGGGCCGGCAATGGCCAGCGGCACCAGCTTGCCGGCCAGCACCTGGGGATAGGCCACGGAAAACAGCGGGGCGCCGAAGGCCACCTGCTGGCCCAGCACGGCATTGACCAGCTCGGACGCGCCCTTGTAGGGCACATGGTTGACCTGCAGGCCCATGCTGGAGGCCAGCATTTCCACACCCAGGTGCGATGGCGTGCCCACGCCGCCCGAGGCATAGTCCAGCGCGCCGGGTTTGGCCTTGGCGCGCGCGGCCAGGTCGTCCAGCGTGCGCATGCCCGAGTCGGCATGCACGACGACCAGGATGTCCGAGCGCGACATGCCCAGCACATGGCGGAAGTCCTTGAACACGTCGTAGCCCGGGCTTTTGTACATGCGCATGGCGGCGGCCATGGGCGAGCCCGAATACAGCAGGGTGTAGCCGTCCGCCGGGGCCTTGGCCACCTGGCGTGCGCCGATGTTGCCGCCCGCGCCTGCACGGTTGTCTATCACCACGGGCTGGCCCAGCTGGGCGGACAGCGCCTCGGCCACTATGCGCGCGGCCGTGTCGGGGCTGGTGCCGGCTAGGTAGGGCACCACCCATTTGATGGGGCGCGTGGGCCAGGCGCTGTCGTGTGTGGTGGCTGTGGCGGCTGTGGTGGCCCAGGGCAGGCCTGCGGCAAGCGATGCGGCGCCCGCAGCGCGCAGGAATCGGCGTCGGTCCGGCCTTTGGGATGGATTGTCTTGCATGGCGTTGTCTCCTTGTCTTTTCGCTTTCATGCCGGCCAGCCTCAGGCGCCGGCCCGCTCCAGCAGTTCCTTGGCGATGGTGTTGCGCTGTATCTCGCTGGTGCCCGTGAGCACGCGGTACATGCGCAGCATGCGGAACAGGAATTCCACGCGCCGGCCCTGGACGATGCCTTCGCCGCCATGGATTTGCACGGCGCGGTCGGCAATGCGGAACGCCGTCTCCGAGCAGAACAGCTTGCTCATCGAGGCCTGGGCGCGCGCATCGATGCCGGCGTCGATGGCGCGGGCCGTCTGCACCATCAGTGCGCGCGCGGCCATCCATTCGGTGGCCATGTCGGCCAGCATGTGCTGTATGGACTGGAACTGGGCAATGCTGCGGCCGAATTGCTGGCGGCCCAGCGCATAGTCGCGCGCATCGCGCAGCGCCACCTGGGCCAGCCCCAGCATGGCCGGGCAGTGCAGCAGGCGGTTGACGGTGATGCGGCCCAGCGCCAGGGCCAGGCCACGGCCCGGCTCCCCGATCAACTGGGCGGCGGGCACGCGGCAGCCGTCGAGCACGATGTCCCCCGTGCTGGACTGCCCGGCCATGGTCTTGTAGCCGCTGACCACCTGCACGCCCGGGGCATGCAGGTCCACGAAGAAGGCGCTGATCTCGCGCTGCGGGCTGCCCTCGGGCGCGGTCGAGGCCATGAGCACGGCCAAGTCGGCGAACGGCGAGCCCGAGATGAAGCGCTTGCGGCCGTGCAGCACGTAGTGGTCGCCTTCGAGCACGGCGCGCGTCTCCAGCGCACCGGCGTCCGAGCCCGCTGCGGCCTCGGTCAGCGCAAAGCAGATGGATTTCTCGGCGCGCGCCACGGGCAGGATGAACTGCTCCATCTGCAGCGGCGTGGCCTTGCGGATCAGCGCGCCTATGCGCGGCGGGCCGCTGAGTTCGCCCAGCACATGGGGCGCGAAGGGCGAGCCCGTGGCGTAGATGGCCTCCTTGACCAGCACCTGATCGAGCACGGACAGGCCGGCGCCGCCCATGGCCTCGGGCAGGGTCATGCCGTAGAAGCCGCGCGCATGCGACAGCTTCCACACCTGGCGCAGCAAATCGGTGGAAGCGCTGTTTTCATGGTCCACGCCATGCGCGCGGGCGAGGTCGGCAAGTTCGCCGTGGATGAAAGCGTTGAGCGCGTCGATCAGGCCGGCTGCGCGTTCCGAGCCTTCAAAGGGCATTTCCAGCAGGGCAGCGTTGGCGGCGGGGAGTGTGTCTTTGGCGTTCATCTCAGTTCACCTTGCGGGCGTGGTTGGCCCAGTAGGGCGCCTGCACGGCGCGGCGCATGACCTTGCCGTTGGGGTTCTTGGGCAGCTGCTGCACGAATTCGATGTGGCGCGGGCGCTTGAAGCCGCCCAGGCGCTCGGCGCAGAAGCGGTCCAGCGCGGCGCTGTCGCCGGCCAGGCCGGGCTTGAGCACGATGTGGGCGGCCACGGCCTCGCCCCATTTGTCGTCGGGAATGGCGAACACGCAGGCATCGGCCACCGAGGCATGTTCGTAGAGCACGGACTCCACCTCGGACGGATAGACGTTGAAGCCGCCGCTGATGACCATGTCCTTCTTGCGGTCCACGATGTAGACAAAGCCCTGCTCGTCCATGCGGGCCAGATCGCCCGTGTGGTAGCGGCCGTTCCTGAGCACCTCGGCCGTCAGCTCGGGCGCGCGCCAGTAGCCTGCAAAGACATCGGCGCCGCTGACCACGATTTCGCCGATCTCGCCCTCGGGCACCGGGCGGCCCTCGTCGTCCAGCACTTCGACCAGGGATTCCAGGAAGGGCCGTCCGCAGGATGCCAGCCGCTCGGGGCGCGATGCGCGCGCCTGCAGGTGGTCCTGCACCGTCAGGCCACAGACGCCGGAGGTGGTCTCGCCCGCGCCGTAGCCCTGGGACAGGATGGGGCCGAACACGTCCATGGCCTGCAGGATGCGCGCGGGCGCCATGGGCGCTGCGCCGTAGCCCAGGCGCAGCAGGTCGGGCAGGGGGCGGTAGCGGCCGCCGATCTCGGCCAGCAGCATGTTGATCATGGTGGGCACCATGAAGGTATGGGTCACGCGCCGCGCCTGCATCTCGGCCATGAAGGCGCCCGGCTCGAAGCCCGAGAACAGGTGGATGGTGGCGCCCGTGCACAGCGCCGGCACCATCTGCATGCCCGAGGCGTGCGTGACCGGACCGACCAGGCCCAGCACGTGGCCGGCCTGCATGCCCTCGCCGCGCATCAGGAATTTGCGCAGCTGGGCCAGGCGGTTGCCGAAGGTCTGCATGGCGGCCTTGAGCACGCCCGATGAGCCTGAGGTGTAGTGCAGCACGGCCACCTCGTGCTCGTGCACGGCCACGGGCTGGAAGCGGTCGCTGGCGCGGGCGAGCAGGGACTCGTAGCTTTCGCCGGCGGGGCCGTCCAGCAGCAGCAGGCGCACGTCGGCAGACTGCAGGTGCGGCTTGAAGGCCTCGGCGCGCGCTGCGGTGGTCACGATGACGGCGGCATCGCTGTTGGCCGCGATATCTCCCACTTCGCGCGGTGAAAGGCGTGCGTTGAAGGGAGCCTTGATGAGCCCGGCCTTGTAGCAGGCGATCTCGATCTCCACGATTTCCACGCAGTTGGGCAGGTAGATGCCCACGCGGTCGCCACGGGACAGGCCCAGCGCCGCCAGCGCATTGGCCAGCCGGTTGGAGCGCTGTTCCAGCTCGGCATAGCTGATGCTGCGCGCGGCGCTGGTCACGGCCGGCTGCGCGCCGTGGGCCTTGCAACTGCGCGCGACCAGTTCGCCGACATTGGGGATGGGAAGGGAGTGGGAATGGGTGTGGCCTGCGGTGGGCCGGGATGTCTCGTGCATGGCATTCCTTGGCTGAAGCCGCGCGTTTTGCGCGGCGTGCCATGCACTGTTCCAGAAGAGGCCTGGAGCGGGGAAATACCGTTTAGTGATTCAGGCACATCAGAAAAATTGATGTCCAGATCAACCCTTGCGGTATTTGCTGATGACCCCGTGCCCAGACCCCTGCGGTCATGCCGTCATGCCGTCATGCCTGCTGCCAGCGCGCCTGCCAGATGCCGGCCGTGATCAATTGCCGGGCCTGTGCCATCAGCGCCTGCTGGACCACCTGCAGTGCCGGGTCGCTGCTGCGGTTGGCCTGCACGGCCAGGAAGTAGCGGCGCAGCAGTTCGGGCGCCGTGACCTGGGCCACGATCCAGCCGTGCTGGATGGCCGTGGGCGCAGCCTTGGCTTCCTCGCGCAGCCAGGCGGGCGCATCGCTCAGCGAGCAGGCGGGCGTGAAGGTGAAGCCCGCGCCGCAGTGGTAGAGCGAGCGGATGACGCGGGCGGAATCGTGTTCGTGGACGATGTTCAGCCGCAGGTCCCGTGCGTCGGCCGCGGCCTCCACGGTCTGGCGGATGGAAAAGCGGCGCGACTGCAGCACCAGCGGCAGCTGGCAGGCGTGGGCAAAGTCCATGTGCGGCAGGCCGCCGTCCGGCGCGGGGCGCAGCAGCGGGGCCACGCTGCCATCGACATCCTGGCCGCAGACGTAGATGGATTCCTCGGCCATGGGCTGCACCTGCATGTCGTGCAGGCTGGCCGTGTCCACGAGGATGGCCAGGTCTGCGCGCCGGTCCAGCATGGCCTTTTGCACCATGAGGCTGAGGTCGTCGAGCACAAAGATGCGTATGCGCGGGTGGCTGCTGCGCAGGCTGGCGATCACGGGGCCGGCCAGCAGGCTGGTCAGCAAAAAGGGCAGGGCGATGGTGACCGAGCCTTCGGGGCCCTGGGGCAGGCGCTGTATGCGCTCGCGCATGGCATCGGCGTCGGACAGCAGGCGGCGTGCGTCCTCGTACAGCTGGGCGCCGGCCGGCGTGGGCGTCACGCCGGCGTGGCTGCGCTCCAGCAACTGGGCTCCCAGCTCACCTTCCAGCTTCTTGATCTGCGCCGTGAGCGCGGGCTGGGCCACGTACAGCGAATGCGCGGCGCGCGAGAGGCTGCCCGCCTCCAGCACCGCGATGAAGTAGCGCAGCGCCCGCAGGTCCATCTCAGCCCAGGGGGCGGTAGGTGGGGCGCAGGGCCTCGATGTCGCCCTCGGTCCAGGCGCGCAGCGCCTCCTGGGTGATCAGCAGCACCTGTTCGTCGCCCGAACTGGTGTCCAGCCAGAACACGGGCAGGTCGGGGAAGGCGGCTTCGAAGAAGTCCTTTTCATTGCCGATTTCCAGCACGACCACGCCTTCCTTGGCCAGACGCGACGGCAGGTCCAGCAGCAGGCGGCGGATGAAGTCCATGCCGTCGGCGCCGCCGGCCAGCGCCAGTTCGGGCTCGGCCTGGTATTCGGCGGGCAGGCGCGACATGCTGTCGGCATTCACATAGGGCGGGTTGCACAGCACCAGGTCCCAGGGGCCGGGAAGGGCGGCCAGTCCGTCGCTTTCCAGCAATTGCACGCGCTCGGCGAGTTCATGGCGGTCCACGTTGATGCGCGCCACGGCCAGCGCGTCGGCCGAGATGTCGGCGCCCGTGACCTCGACCTCGGGCCAGGCCATGGCCGCCAGGCAGGCCAGGCTGCCGTTGCCGGTGCACAGGTCCAGCACGCGGCGCGTGCGGTCGGACAGCCAGCCGTCGATGCTGCCGTCGGCCAGCAGCTCGGCAATGAAGCTGCGCGGCACGATGGCGCGCTCGTCCACGTAGAAGGGCACGCCCTGCAGCCAGGCCTCGCGCGTGAGGTAGGCGGCGGGCTTGCGCGTTCGGATGCGCTCTGCGAAAAGCTCGGCCACTTCGGCCTGCTGCTGGGCGCTGACGGCCTGGTCGGCCAGGGATTCGGGCGCGCCAGGCGCCAGTTCGCTGTCCAGCGGCAGGCCCAGCTTCCACAGCGTGAGCCAGGCCGCTTCGTCTACGGCCGTGGCCGTGCCGTGGCCAAAGGCCACGCCGGCCGCCGTGAGCGCTGCGGCCCCGGAGGCCACGAGGTCGGCGATGGTGCTGCCCGAGATGGCGGGAATATTGGCAGGGGTGGGGGCGGATGTCATCGTCGGCTCCTTGGTCGCGTTCAGATGGCCTGCTGTCGCTGCAGCTCCTGGAGCGTGCGGCGGTAAATGTTCTTGATGGGCTCGATGTCGGCCACCACGATGTGCTCGTCGATCTTGTGGATGCTGGCGTTGGGCGGGCCCACCTCCACGACCTGGCTGCAGATTTGGGCGATGAAGCGGCCGTCGCTGGTGCCGCCCGTGGTGGACAGCTCGGTCTCCAGGCCGGTCTCGGCGCGGATGGCCGCCTGCACGGCGCTCACCAGCGTGCCCGGCGTGGTCAGGAAGGGCTGGCCGCCAACGGTCCAGGCCAGCTCGTACTCCAGCCCGTGGCGGTCCAGCACGGCGTGCACGCGCTGCTGCAGCGATTCGGCCGTGGACTCGGTGCAGAAGCGGAAGTTGAAGTCGATGGTCACATGGCCGGGAATGACGTTGGATGCGCCCGTGCCGCCATGCATGTTGCTGATCTGCCAGCTGGTGGGCGGGAAGAAGGCATTGCCCTCGTCCCAGCGCGTGGCGGCCAGTTCGGCCAGGGCCGGCAGGGCCTGGTGGATGGGGTTGCGCGCCAGCTGCGGGTAGGCGATGTGGCCCTGGATGCCCTTGACCGTGAGGCGCCCGCTCATGGTGCCCCGGCGGCCGTTCTTGATCATGTCGCCCGTGCGCTCCACCGAGGTGGGCTCGCCGACGATGCACCAGTCCAGGCGCTCGCCGCGCTCGCGCAGCAGCTCGACCACGACCTTGGTGCCGTCCACCGAAGGGCCTTCCTCGTCGCTGGTCAGCAGCAGGGCAATGTCGAAGGAGGGAGCCGGTGTCTCGGCCAGGAATTCCTCCAGTGCCACGACGAAGGCGGCGATGGAGGTCTTCATGTCGCTGGCGCCGCGGCCGTACAGCTTGCCGTCGCGGTGCGTGGGCACGAAGGGCGGGCTGCTCCACTGCTCCAGCGGGCCGGTGGGCACCACGTCGGTATGGCCGGCAAAGACCAGCACGGGCCGGTCGGCGCCTGTCCCGGAGCGCCGGGCCCAGAGGTTGCGCACGCGAAAGCTGTCGGGGCCGCTGTCGATGCGCTCGCAGGCAAAGCCCATGGGCTGCAGGGCATCGGCCAGGAGTTCGAGGCAGCCGGCGTCTTCGGGAGTGACGGAGGGCAGGCTGATCAGCTGCTCGGTCAGTTGCAGGGTGCGGGACATGGTGGGTGGAATCAAAAAACAAAAAAGTCGGAGGGCCGGCTGCCGCCAGCGTGCTCCGACATTGTGAACGCTGCGGGGCTGGCCGATCAGTTCGGCTTGACTTCCAGCATGATTTCCGTGAACGAGGGCATGTCATCCTCGCCGGGGGTGGCCAGTTCGGCGAACTGGCTGGACGGCGCGGCATGGCTGGCCTTGACCACGTCGTTTTCCAGGCGCCACATCAGGTTGGTGGGCGAATCGGCGAAGGCCAGGGCTTCGGCGCGGTCGATGCGGCCGGAGCGGACCAGCTGCGCCAGCGCCTCTTCAAAGGTCTGCGAGCCTTCGGCCATGGATTTTTCCATGGCCTCCTTGACGCCCGAGAAGTTGCCGCGCTCGATCAGGTCGGCGATCAGCTTGGTGTTGAGCATGACCTCGACGGCCGGAATGCGGCCGCCGTCCACGGTGCGCACCAGGCGCTGGGAGATCACGCCCTTGAGCGCTGCCGACAGCTCGCCCAGCATGGTGGGGCGGATTTCCTCGGGGAAGAAGGACAGGATGCGGTTGAGCGCGTGGTAGCTGTTGTTGGCGTGCAGCGTGGCCAGGCACAGGTGGCCCGACTGCGCAAAGCCCATGGCCGAGGACATGGTCTCGCGGTCGCGGATTTCGCCGATCAGGATCACGTCGGGCGCCTGGCGCAGCGCATTCTTGAGCGCGATCTGCAGCGATGCCGTGTCCGAGCCCACTTCGCGCTGGTTGACGATGGAGCGCTTGTTGCGGAACTGGTATTCGATGGGGTCCTCGATGGTGAGGATGTGGCCCGTGAGCTTTTCGTTGCGCGCATCGATCATCGAGGCCAGCGTCGTGCTCTTGCCCGAGCCCGTGGAGCCCACGACCAGCAGCAGGCCGCGCTTTTGCATGATCAGCTCGCCCAGCACGGGCGGCAGGTTCAGCGTGTCCATGGCCGGAATGTGCTGGGCGATGAAGCGGATCACCACGGCGCAGCTGCCGCGCTGGTGCATGGCGCTGACGCGAAAACGCCCCACGCCGCGCAGCGGCACGCCCATGTTGAGCTCGCCCGTTTCGTCCAGCTCCTGCAGGCGCTCGGCCGGCACGATCTCGGCCAGCAGGCTGCGCGGCGCGTCGGGCGGCAGCAGCTGGTTGTTGATGGGCACGCATTCGCCGTTGATCTTGATCAGCGCCGGCGCGTTGACCGCCAGGTAGACGTCGGACGCCTGCTTCTCGCCCATCAGGCGCAAAATCCTCTCCATCGTGCCCATGTTTTCCCCCAAATTCGTGTACTGCCGCTGTTCTTGGATCGTCTGCACGCTCTTGTGACGTGAAACGGGCGTCCGCTGCCTGGTGGCCGGGGACGCCCTCGAGAGTATGCCTTGCTCCATCCCCTGAACAGGGGATGTTTTGGCGCCGCAACCACGCCTTTGGCGCGGTGCGGATGCGGATCAATCGCGCAGCAGGTCGTTCAGGCTCGTGGTGGAGCGTGTCTTGGCATCGACCTTCTTGACGATGATGGCGGCGTACATGCTGTAGCGGCCGTTGTCCTTGGGCAGGTTGCCCGACACCACCACCGAGCCGGCAGGCACGCGGCCATAGCTGGTCTCGCCGGTCGCACGGTCATAGATGGGGGTGGACTGGCCGATGTACACGCCCATGGAGATCACGGAGTTCTCTTCCACGATCACGCCTTCGACGATCTCGGATCGCGCGCCGATGAAGCAGTTGTCCTCAATGATGGTCGGGTTTGCCTGCAGCGGCTCCAGCACGCCGCCCAGGCCCACGCCGCCGGACAGGTGCACGTTCTTGCCGACCTGGGCGCAGGAGCCCACGGTGGCCCAGGTGTCGACCATGGTGCCTTCGTCCACATAGGCGCCGATGTTCACGTAGGAAGGCATCAGGATCGCGCCCTTGGCCACGAAGCTGCCGCGGCGGGCCACGGCCGGGGGCACCACGCGCACGCCGGTGGCGGCGATCTCGGCCTCGGTCATGCCGGCGAACTTGGTGGGGACCTTGTCGAAGAAGTTCAGGTCGCCGGACTGCATCAGCACGTTGTCCTTGAGGCGGAAGGACAGCAGCACGGCCTTCTTGATCCACTGGTGCACGGTCCACTGGCCCACGCCTTCGCGCGTGGCCACGCGCAGCTGGCCGTTGTTCAGGGCTTCGATCACGTGGTCCACGGCCTCGGTCACTTCCTTGGGGGCGGCAGCGGGGGAGAGGCTGGCACGGTTGTCCCAGGCGGTGTCGATGATGGATTGCAGCTGTTGCGTCATATGGCTTTGGTGATCAAAGGGTTTGTGAGGAAAGGGGAGCGCAGGGCTGTCTCAGCGCTGGCGCGATTCTATGAACTGTGCAATGCGCTGGGCGGCTTCCAGGCATTCTGCGGTCTCGGCCACCAGGGCCATGCGCACGCGCCCGGCGCCGGGGTTGCGGCCATTGGCTTCGCGCGCCAGGTAGCTGCCGGGCAGCACGGTCACGCCGGTGGCGGCGTACAGCTCGCGTGCAAAGTCGGCGTCGTCCAGGCCCAGCGATTCGGGAATGCCGGCCCAGAGGTAGAAGCTTGCGTCGGGCAGGCGAACATCCATCACGCGCGCCAGCACGGGCGTGACCTGGTTGAACTTCTCGCGGTAAAGGCGGCGGTTTTCCTCGACATGGGCCTCGTCGGCCCAGGCCGCCATGCTGGCCGTCTGCACCACGGGGCTCATGGCACCGCCGTGGTAGGTGCGGTACAGCAAAAAGGCCTTGATCAGGGCCGCATCGCCCGCCACGAAACCGCTGCGCAGGCCAGGCACATTGCTGCGCTTGGACAGGCTGGTGAACATCAGCAGGTTTTTGTAGTCCGCGCGGCCCAGGCGCTGCGCGGCTTCCAGGCCGCCCAGGGGGGCGGTGCCGTCGAAATAGATCTCGCTGTAGCACTCGTCGCTGGCAATCACGAAGCCGTAGCGGTCGGACAGCGCAAACAGCTTTTCCCACTCGGCCAGCGGCATCACCGCGCCCGTGGGGTTGCCGGGCGAGCACACGAAGATCAGCTGGGTCTTTTCCCACACGTCGGCGGGCACGCTGTCCCAGTCCACCGCGAAGTTGCGTGCGGCGTCGCTGGGCGCGTAGTACGGCTGGGCGCCGGCCAGCAGGGTGGCGCCTTCGTAGATTTGATAGAACGGGTTGGGGCAGATCACGCGCGCGCCGTCCTGGCTGGCATCCACCACCACCTGGGTGAAGGCAAACAGTGCCTCGCGCGAGCCGTTGACGGGCAGCACCTGGGTGGCGGCGTCCAGGGCAATGCCATAGCGCTGGCGTGCCCATTGGGCGCAGGCCTCGCGCAGCGCGGGTTCGCCGGCCGTGGCGGGGTACTTGGCCAGGCCGCCGAGGTCGGCGCTCAGTGCCTGTTCGATGAACGCTGGCGTGGCATGGCGGGGCTCTCCGATGCCAAGGCTGATGGGGCGCACGCCCGCCGGTGGCTGGACCCCGGTGAACAGTTTGCGAAGACGCTCAAACGGGTAGGGCTGGAGTCGGGAGAGCAGGGGATTCATGGGCTCGCATTATGGATTGATGCGCTTTCGGCATGCCGTTGTCACAGGGGACTGCGGGTCTGCACGCTGGCTTTTTTGCATTCTGTTACCTATTCTGGCATGGTCTCGACTGGGGCCATGCCATCTCGTGTGGCGGGGCTTCGTGAACGGTGAATTCCAGATACCAATGACTAGAGAGGCAATCAGCTATGCAGGCAGGCGCTGGCATGGAAAAAGTGGGAAACAAGCATCGTAAGCATACATCCGGCCCCGGGGCCGGCTTCCTTGTATGCGCCGTGTGGGCATTGGCGGGGCCGCCGCTGGCGCTGGTAGCCGGTTCGGCGGGCTTGGGGCCCTGGGTTTGGGGTGCCTTGCTGCTGTGGGCCGGGCTGCTGCTGGGCGGCATGCACAGGCTCTGGTCGCGGGTGATCGGCGAGCGGGAATTGCTGCAGCAGGCCATGCAGGGCATCGCCCAGGGCGACCTGAGCCAGCGCGTGACCGTGGAGGCGGCCGCCTCGCAGGAGGGCGCTGGCGCTGTCCAGACGCCCAAGGCGCTGCTGGGAGGCATGGTCACCTCTCTGTCGGGCATGGTGGCCGATGTGCGCAGCAATGCGGCGCTGGTGGCGCAGGCCGGGCAGCAATTGGTGAACGAGCACCAGGCGCTGTCCGATCGCACCGAGCTGCAGGCCACCAACCTGGCCCAGACCGTGGTCAGCGTGGAGCAGTTGAGCAGCGCCGTGCAGCACAACGCCGATGTGGTGGGCGTGGTCCACCACCAGGCCAGCGCCGTGCGCGGCGCCGCCGATGAAGGCGTGGTGGCCATGGGCCGCGCCGTGGAGTCGGTGGAGACCATTGAGAACAGCGCCGGGCGCATGCGGGAGATCATCGGCGTGATCGACGGCATTGCTTTCCAGACCAATATCCTCGCGCTCAATGCCGCCGTGGAGGCCGCACGGGCTGGCGAGCAGGGCCGGGGCTTTGCCGTGGTGGCCAGCGAGGTGCGCTCCCTGGCCGGCCGCTCGGCGGAGGCGGCGCGCGAGATTCGCCACCTGATTGGCGATGCCTTGACCCAGGTGGAGCACAGCACCGAGTTGATCCGCACGGCCGGACGTGGCATGGAGCGCGTGACCGAAGGCATCCGCCAGGTGGCCGAGCACATGGGCGAGCTCTCGCAGTCCACCGGCAGCCAGAGCACGGGCCTGGCCGAGATCAGCCGCGCCGTGCACCAGATCGACGAGATCACCCAGCACAACGCGCAGATGGTGGGCCACGCGCTGGACCAGGCACGCGCGCTGCAGCAGCGCGCCCAGATGCTGTCAGGGGCGGTGTCGCGCTTTCGGCTGCAGCAGGGCACGGCGGAGGAAGCCGTGGCCCTGGTCGAGTCGGCCCTGGGCCTGGCGCGGCGCGGGGTGGCCACCGATGCACTGCTGGCCGCCGTGAACGACCCCGGCCAGCCCTTTCATGACCGCGATATGTACGTGTTCGCCCTGGCCGCCGACGGCAGCTACCGCGCCTTTGGCGGCAACCCTGCGCGTGTGGGCGTGCGCGTGCAGGAGCTGCCAGGCGTGCGGGGTGAGCAGCTGCTGGCCGACATCATTGCCCAGGCCGAGCGCGGCCCAGGCTGGGTGGAGTACGACTTCAGAAACCCTGCCACGCAACAGGTACAGACCAAGATGTCCTTCGTCTGCAAGCATGGCGGGCTGTACTGGGGTTGCGGGGTCTACAAGAGCTTGGCGCTGGCTGCGTAGGCCTGCCACGGCCTGCGTGGGTGCCTATGGCGGTCTATGACCATCGATTGGCATCCATAGGCTTGTACTGGCGGGCGTAGGCGGGTCTCGCTGCCCGCCCACATCCACTCAATGCCCGTTGGGCGTTGAGGCGCCACCCGCACGCTGGGCGCGTGCGCGGGCCAGGATGGCTGCGATGGTGGCCTGCTTGCTGTCGGTCGCCAGCGGTGGCGCCGGGCAGGGCGTGGAAGGGCTGGCGTCGTCGGCCATTTCCTGCTCCCCCAATGCAAGAGGCGTCTGCGCCCGGGCGGCACCCAGGCGCTCGCGCTCCTGTTCACGCTCTCGGCGCAGCACATAGCGCTGTCGCGCATGCTCGGCCTGCTGGGGGCTCCAGGCAGACCAGCCTGTGGCCGGGCCGCTGGCGTTGTGCAGCTCGATGCAGTCCACGGGACAGACGGGGATGCACAGCTCGCAGCCCGTGCAGTGGGCGGCGATCACCGTATGCATGAACTTGTTGGCGCCCAGGATGGCATCCGTGGGGCAGGCCTTGATGCACAGGGTGCAACCGATGCACCAGGCCTCGTCGATCACGGCCACGGTGCGCGGGGCTTCCGTGCCGTGCTCGGCGCTCAGTGGGACAGCGGGCCGGCCCGTCAGTGCAGCCAGCCTCTCCACTCCCGCAGCGCCCCCGGGGGGGCACTGGTTGATGCCGGCCTCGCCCGAGGCCACGGCCTGGGCATAGCTGGCGCAGTCGGGGTAGCCGCAACGCGTGCACTGCGTCTGCGGCAGCGCCGCGTCTATGCGTGCTGCCAGATCGTCGCGGGCAAGGATTGCGAAGGCGGACATGGCGTGCCGGGCTTGCTCGGTGCTCAGCCTGCCTGCACCTTGGCACCGCGCTTGCGCGGCTGCTCGGTGGCCGAGGGCGCGTCATCGCTCAGGCTGCTGGTGTGACCTGCCGCGCTGGCGGCCGTGGCGCTTTCGGGCTGGTGGGCACTGATGAACTCGCGCACCTGCGGGTAGACGATCTCTCTCCAGCGCCTGCCGCTGAAAATCCCGTAGTGGCCGGCGCCCGGCACTTCAAGGTGCTTGCGCTGATCGGCCGCGATGCCCGTGCACAGATCGTGCGCTGCGCGCGTCTGGCCCGAGCCGGAGATGTCGTCCAGCTCGCCTTCGACGGTCAGCAGGGCGCTGCCCTTGATGTCCTGCGGGCGCACCAGCTCGGCCTGGCCTTCGGGCGAACGCACTTCCCAGGTGCCATGGACCAGCTTGTAGTCCTGGAACACCGTGGCGATGGTCTCGAGGTAGTAGTCGGCATCCATGTCGAGCACGGCGTTGTACTCGTCATAGAACTTGCGGTGATGCTCGGCGCTGGCGTCGTCACCCTTGATCAGGTCCTTGAAATAGTCGTAGTGGCTATTGGCGTGGCGGTCCGGATTCATCGCCACGAAGCCCGAATACTGCAGGAAGCCCGGGTACACGCGGCGACCCACGCCCGGATAGCCTTCGGGCACGCGGTAGATCACATTGTTCTCGAACCACTCGAAGCTGCGGTTCTGCGCCAGGTTGTTCACCGAGGTCGGCGAGCGGCGCGCATCGATGGGGCCGCCCATCATGGTCATGGACAGCGGAGGCGTCTCGCCACGGCTGGCCATCAGCGACACGGCAGCCAGCACCGGCACCGTGGGCTGGCACACGCTGACCACGTGGCACTGGCCGTACTTGCCCTGCAGGTAGCGGATGAACTCCTGCACATAGTTCACGTAGTCGTCGAGGTGGAACTCGCCATCGGCCAGGGGCACCAGGCGGGCGTTCTTCCAGTCGGTGATGTAGACCTTGTGGCCGCCCAGCATGCTTTGCACCGTATCGCGCAGCAGCGTGGCGTAGTGGCCCGACAGCGGCGCCACGATCAGCACCACGGGCTGGCTCAGCATGGTCTGCAGCGTATCGGTGTCGTCGGAGAAGCGCTTGAAGCGGCGCAGCTCGCAAAACGGCTTGTCCACTTCGACGCGCTCGCGGATGGTCACGTCAACGCCACCCACATCCACACTGTGCAGGTTGAATTCGGGCTTCTCGTAATCCTTGCCAAGGCGGTAGAACAGATCGAACCCGGCGGCCATGCGCTGGGACATCGGACCTTGGCTCAGCAACGAGTGGGGGTTGCTGTAGAGCTTGGCTGCAGCTTGCGCGAAATCGGCAAAGGGCTCGACCATGGCGCGCTGGATTTCGTAGAGCTGATAGAGCATGGATACAAGGGGTTGTTTGGATATGTTGCAGTGCAATATATCAGCAGCAAGCTAAGAAAATTGGTAGTAAAACCCCTTTGATGCTGTCGCGTAAGTGATAGTTTTTACCGATAGGCCTGGGCGAGCGGCCGCCTCAGCCCTGGCCATCCTGCAATGCAGTCCCCCGCGCTAGGCGGCAAGCGCCGCCTCGGCCGGTTTGGTGCGCGCAAGCCGCATCACCTCTGAAGGCGGCAATTGCTTGAGCTGGTGATTGCTCCACACCTGGCGCCAGCGGCGCGCCCCCGCCAGCCCGTTGCGCAACCCCAACATATGCCGCGCGACGGAGTACCAGTGCGTGCCATGCGTGCGCGCCTCGCGCTCCATATACGCCACCATCTGCTCCTCGATGGACTCGCGCGTGTGCTCCACGCTCGCATCGCCGTAGTACAGCGCATCCCACGAGGCCAGCCACCAGGGGTTGTGATAGGCCTCGCGGCCCACCATCACGCCATCGACCTGCTGCAGCAGTTCCTGCACCGTGGCATCGGCCTTGATGCCGCCGTTGATGGCAATGGTCAGTTCCGGAAAATCCTGCTTGAGCCGGGCCACGATCTCGTAGCGCAGCGGCGGGATCTCGCGGTTTTCCTTGGGCGACAGGCCCTTGAGCCAGGCATTGCGGGCATGCACGATGAACACGCGGCAGCCCGCATCCGCCACCGTGCCCACGAAATCGCGCACGAACTCGTAGCTCTCATCCTTGTCGATGCCAATGCGGTGCTTCACCGTGACGGGCACATCCACCACATCCACCATCGCCTTCACGCAATCGGCCACCAGCGGGGCCTCATTCATCAGGCAGGCGCCAAACGCGCCGCGCTGCACCCGCTCGCTGGGGCAGCCGCAATTGAGGTTGATCTCGTCATACCCCCACTGCGCCCCCAGCCGCGCAGCCTGCGCCAGATCGGAAGGCTCGCTGCCACCGAGCTGCAGTGCCACCGGGTGTTCCTCGGCCTCGAAACGCAGATGCCGCGGCACATCCCCATGCAGCAGAGCGCCCGTCGTCACCATCTCTGTGTAGAGCAAGGTGTGGCGGCTCAGAAGCCGGTGCAGGTAGCGGCAGTGCTTGTCGGTCCAGTCCATCATGGGCGCAACGGACATGCGCCACATGTTGGCAGGTGCTTGATTTTCTACGTTTGTCATTGATCTGATTGGGTTTTTTGCTCTGGCGTCGTTGCCTGATTCTTCGCCATTCAACCCCGTTTTTGCTGATTTTCTCGCTGGCTTTGCTACATCCTTCACCTGTAGCAAAACAGATGGGAGCATCACTTCACGCAAGCGCGCACACGGCTTGCTTGCTCGCTTGCCTGCACCGCACAGATCCGGCTGATGGAGAACGGCACGTTCGTCCACCGCGAAAGCCAGACCTACCGTCGGAAAGTGCTGGCCAACGAGCGGCTGCGCAGGCGCGAGTACGAAATGGACCAGGAGCGCGCTTCCTGCCAAGCTGTGCACAAGAAAATTTCAGTGGGGGAGCCACTGCGGGATTATGTCAGTGCGGCCGAAAACGTGACTGAGTGGGGCCGTAGCAAAAAGGCCGACATCGCGCGCCTGCAGGCCTCTGGTCGGGCTGACCTACAGGCCACCAAGCTCACGGTGCAGGATCTGATGGGCTACACCAAGAAGCGGCGCACGGAAGGCGAGGCCGGCCCCGCCACCGCGCTCAATGACATGGTGTGGCTGCGCCAGGTCTTCCTGCATGCTTCGGCCGCGCGCGGCATCGATGCGCCGCTGCAGGTGCTGGACCGCGCCAAGTCCGAACTGATGCGCACGCGGGTGATCGCCAAGCCGGCTCAGCGCTCGCGCCGGCTGCTGCCCGAGGAAGAGGCCAGGCTGCTGGAGCACTTCGCCAGCCGCGACGGCCGGGCGTCGATCCCCATGCGCGACATCATGCAGTTCGCGCTGCTCACGGCGCGGCGCCAGGAGGAGATATGCCGCCTGCGTTGGGACGATGTGGATTTCGAGAAGGGGGTTGCGTGGCTGGATGACGTGAAGCACCCCCGCATGAAGAAGGGCAACCGGCGGTGCTTTCGGGTGCTCAATGCGGCAGCCGACATCATCAAAAGTCAGTCGAGGGAAGAGGGAGCGGAATTCGTATTCCCCTACAACAACAGATCAGTCGGAGCTGCATTCACTCGGGCTTGCCATGTCCTTGGCATTGAGGACCTGCACTTCCACGACTTGCGTCATGAGGCGACGAGCAGGCTTTTCGAGAAGGGATACAGCATTCAGGAGGTTGCCCAGTTCACATTGCATGAAAGCTGGGCCACGTTGAAGCGGTATGCCGCAAGCATTGGACGTACAGCAATGAGCGTGCGCTCCATCACCCATCTGGTCGCCGCCAGTCTGGCCGCCTTCTTGGCCTGGAGCTAACAGGGCGCCCGCCTGGGCGCTGACCTGGCCGAGGCCCGCACTGCAGCTACAGGCGAAAAGCTGGCTGTCAGCACAGCCCAGCGCGCGGCCGACGCCCGAGTGCGCCGCGCAGAGCAGTCCATCAACACCAACTACCAGGAGGCGCTGAATGCCGCCCGAACCCGTGAGGCGCTGCTGCGCCGTGAGCTTGATGACCTGCGCATTGTCTCTTACAGCCTGCGCGAGCAATCCGCAGATGCTGCCCGCCGACTTGCCAACGCTCCCCCCGCCGCCGTCCTTGAGTACGCCACTGCCCTCGGAGTCGTATTTGAAGACTGCCGCGCAGCGTATGCGGATATGGCAGCAAAGCTGATGGGCATGCAACTGATGCAGCCCTGATGAGTGATTCCTGGCCCAACACGTCGCGTTGACGAGCGCGCGGGCGGGCAAAAGGAAAAGCCACCCGGAGGTGGCTTTTGTCTCAGACTTGTCGTCGCCGCATTCTTGCCAGTCCGAAAATTGACATCAGCGCCGACAACACGATGAGGCCCCACTCAGAAATCGTGGGAATTGCATGCGAGGCTGCAGGTGCCGCCAGCAACATGGGCGCGAAAGGATCCATGATCACGCCCGGCACGGTGGTCTCGTTGTCGCCTTCGCCGTCATCCGTGACGCTATAGCTCACCGAATTGCCATTGACAGCCAGGTCCGGCGGCGTGAACCAGCCGATTTGCATGGGCGGCTGTCCGTGGGGCCCATATTTTTGCATCGTCAACCCCGCCAGGCTGCCGGCCGGGTAGTCCACCTGCACCTGTAGCTTGGCGCCTGCGCAGCCAGTGGTACTGAAGAACAGCGCACCCACTGGGAAGGATGCATTCGCCGGTGCACTGGGAATGCCCGACGCACTGATGCGAAGGGTTCCGGGGGACACCGTGCAACCCGCCTGGGTGCTGGTGACCAGTACGGACGCATTGCCTGCGTTGCCGGGCAGCGGTACGGTTTCGGCGACCGGTGCTGTCACAGCTACTGAATAGGCCCGTGAGCCTGTGGCACCGTTGGCATCCGTGGCCGTCACTGTAAAGCTGCTGGTGCCGCTGGAGGAAGGGGTTCCGCTGATGGTGCCCGTCGATGTATTGAGGGACATACCTGCTGGAAGGCTGCCTGAACTGATGGTGTAGCTATAGGGAGCGGTGCCACCCGACGCGCTGATCGTGGCGCTATATGTGGTGCCTTGGAGCCCTGCGTTCAGGGAAGCCGGCGCCACAGCCAAGGTCGGGGCACTGACGGTGATGGATACCGTGGCCGGGCTGGAAGTGCCGCTGGCATTGGTGGCGATGTAGGTGAAGCTGTCAGGGCCTGAGTAACCGGTTGTCGGTGTGTAAGTGACGCTGGTCCCGCTGGCCGTGGTAGTGCCGTGGCTGGCTGCGCTGGCGATGGCCACGCTAGTGGCTGCGCCGCCGCTAAGGTTCAGTGTGATGGGGTTGGCACTGCTGTTGGCAGCAACCGTGGCGCTGACGGCGCCGGCGACGGGCGCTTGGGCATTGATTGCAAATGTGTAGGCTCTTGATCCCGTGGCACCGTTGGCATCTGTTGCCGTGATGGTCAGGTTGGTGGTACCACTGGAGGAGGGCGTACCGCTGATCAGTCCGGTAGAGACGGTCAGGCTCAGCCCGATGGGAAGAGTGCCAGCGGTAATGGTGTAGGTGTAGGGCGCCATCCCACCGGAGGCAGACAAGGTGGTGCTGTAGCTTGAGCCGGTCGTGCCGTTGGGCAGGCTGGTGGGAGTTAGCGCAATTGTCGGAGCGCTGACGGTGACGGATACCGTGGCCGGGCTGGAAGTGCCTGTGGCATTGGTGGCGGAATAGGTGAAGCTGTCCGGGCCTGAGTAGCCTGCCGTGGGTGTGTAAGTGATGCTGGTCCCGCTGGCCGTGGCAGTGCCGTGGCTGGCTGCGCTTGCGACCGCCACACTGACAGCAGCGCCGCCGCTGAGATTCAGCGTGATGGGATTGGAACTGCTGTTGGCGGCTACTGTGGCGCTTACTGGTCCAGCGACAGGCGCCTGGGGTGCGATCACGAATGTGTAGGCTCTTGATCCCGTGGCACTGTTGGCATCTGTGGCGGTAATGGTCAGGTTGGCGGTGCCACTGGCGAAGGGCGTGCCGCTGATCAATCCGGTGGAGGTATTCAGGGCCAGTCCGGGAACAAGACTTCCAGCGGTAATGGCATAGGTGTAGGGCGCGGTCCCCCCTGATGCCGAAACGGTGGCGTTGTAGGGGAAATTGACGAAGCCGTTGGGCAGGCTGGCCGGGGCTATGGCAAGGATCGGGGCACTGACCGTGATGGACACCGTGGCCGGGCTGGAGGTGCCTGTGGTATTGGTGGCGGTATAGGTGAAGCTGTCCGGGCCCGAGTAACCAGCCGTGGGTGTGTAAGTGACGCTGGTTCCGCTGGCCGTGGCAGTGCCGTGGCTGGCTGCGCTGGCGACTGCCACGCTGGTGGCGGTGCCGCCACTGAGGCTCAGTGTGATGGGGTTGGCGCTGCTGTTGGCTGCGACCGTGGCGCTCACTGCCCCTGCAACAGGCACCGGCACGTTATAGGTATATCCATTGGTAAGAGTGGCCGAACCGCCAGGCGTAGTGACCGAAACATTCACAGCGCCTGCCGCATGGGCTGGCGTGGTGGCCGTAATTGTAGTGGCGTTGTTGACGGTGTAGCCCAAGGCAGCTGTACCTCCGAAGCTGACTGCAGTGGCGCCCGTCAGATTGTTACCGGTGAGCGTGACCGAGGTGCTGCCGGCGGTGCTGCCGCTGTTGGGGGCGAGGTTCGTCAGCGTGGGCACAGCGGAACTGGTGACCAACAGGTGATACGTGGCCACACCACCGTCGTTGTGGCCGTCATTCAGAGTGATGCTGAAGGTATACGCGCCGGCTGTGGTAGGGGTGCCATGCAAGACCGTGGTCGCCGAGCCTGGCGAAGCGTCCAGTATGAGTCCTGGCGGGAGGCAAGGCGTCACTCCGTCATAGTCTGGGTCGTTTGCGTCACACTCTACCCACATGTCCAAAGGCATTGTGCCCCCTATGGACGATATGGTGATGCTCATGGACTGTCCTACGGCGACGGTAGGTAGCGCGCTTCCTGTGACGGGGTTGGTGATAACTGGCGCCGCCGCATGGGACGAAGCTGCCAACATGAACAATTGCAAGAAAAAAACGGCGATCGCTCGAAGAAACCACGGTAAGAGCCGTATTTTTTGCGGAATTTTTATCATGTAGGCCATAGCTAATTACCTGGTTTTATATTTGGAAGAATGCTTTTGCTATTGAGAAATTCTTCTCAATTATTGCGATTAAGTCTCGAAAAAAACATAGCTTGAATGCACTCGTTGCTGTCAATGGCTAGAGTAGCGCCCAGTGATTTTAGTAATAAAAAGTATATTTTCCTATCACTGATTTCTCTGTGCAAATGGCCAGCGTCGTTGGGTAAGGATGGTTGTCGGCGGATTTTTCACGATGTTCCCCACTCGTACCAAGCCTGCCAACCTGCCGTGATTCAAACCACGTAAGGACGCACATGAGCTTGAACGACGACAACCTGCGCCTCCTGTCCGACGCCGAGCGCGAGGCCATGGAAGACGACGACAAGTACGACCCTGACACCGACAACGCAGCAGCGCTGGCGGCCCTGGGTCGCTTCCCTCTCGATGCGGAAGTGGAGGAAGAGAGCAACGACGACGCGGCTGACGCGGGCAACGGCATGTCCGGCTACCGGCCTGGTGCGCACGATGGTGGACCACGCGGCGAAGCTGCGCGCCAATGTCGTGTCCGTGCGCATAGGTGGCAAAGATCAGTACATCGTGTTCAACGAGCGCAACGAGAAAGCCGTGCGCCTGGCCATAGCCATGAAGAACATGGACGCCATGGAGCTGGACAGGTTCACGCGGGGCGCGGCCTGGATCACGTGCTGGTTCGCATCCGTCAACACTCAGTACAACCCGGTGTTCGGCGTCATGAACCTGGCGCGCGACCTGCAGGGCGCCATGCTGCAGCTGTCCACCACGCCGCTGGCTGGCAAGCAGGCCGAGGTGTTCCGCAACATCCGGCGCAACACCCGCTCCATCTACAAGGATCTGCGCCGCGAGCGCAGGGAGGAGAGCGCCGGCACAAGCGAATGGGCCAAGTTGTGGGAGCATCTGCAGCTGGGCGGCGGCACCACCCGCTACCGTGACCTGCACGCCGATCCCAAGGACTGCGCCAAGGCACTGCAGAGGGCGCTGGACCAGGTGGGCGCAAGGTGGTTGGCAACGGCCGCGCACTGCTGGCCTGGCTGTCGGGCTTCCATGAGACCCTGGAAGCCACAACGCGCCTGGGCGTCTACAAGGCTGCGCTGGACCAGGGCATCAGCCGCCAAGAGGCCTCTAGCATTGCCAAGAACATCACGGTGAACTTCAACCGCATGGGACGAAACATGCCCGTGGCCGGCACGCACTTCGCTTTCCTGAACGCGGCGATACGGGGCAACAAGCGCATGCTGGAGACGCTGGCTGGGCCGGCCGGGCGCAAGGTCATGATGGGCGGGGGGCCCTGGGCATGGTGTCGGCCATGGCGGGCTACCTGATGATGGGCGGCGGCGATGGCGCGGACGACGAGCGGAAGAAGATCCCGGACTTTGTGAAAGAACGGTCCATCATCATTCCGCTGGGCCGACAGGACTATGTGGCCATCCCGCTGCCGCTGGGGTTTCATGTGTTCCCCGACATCGGGCGGATCATCGTGGAGATGGCCGTGCACGACGATCCGACCAAGAACCGAATGGGTCACGTCCTGGGCATGGCTGCACTAGCCCTCGATGCCTACAACCCGCTGGGCGGGTCCGCTGATCTGGGGCAGATGGCATCGCCTACCTGGTTTGATCCCGCGCTGGCCCTGGCTCGCAACAAGGATTGGACAGGCCGGGAGATCTACCGAGGGGACCGGAGTTCAAACGACCCGATGCCAGGCGCGAGCCGGGTGAAGGATTCGACCGCGAAAGCCTTACCGCTGGCTGGCCTCCTTTGCCAATGCCGCGACGGGCGGCAACGAATGGCGACCCGGTGCTGTCAGCGCAACGCCTGAGGCCATCGAGTATTTGGTGGAGCAGATCACTGGCGGCGTGGGCCGCGAGCTGAACAAGGCCGCGGCCATGACCACGTTCGCCTTCACTGGCGAGGAACTGGCGCCGCACCAGATCGTGCTGGCGGGCCGCCTCTACGGGAACACGCGCGGCGCTAACGGCCAGGGCAACGCCTACTACGAGAACCTCAAGCGCATCAACATCAGCGAGAACGAGTTCAAAGCCCGGGGTCAGCGGGGCGAGGCATGCTGATGCCGTGCTGGCGGATGTGCCGCTGGCCAGGGCTCATGGCGCAGCGAAGGCGCTGGACAAGAAGATCTCGGACCTTCGCAAGTACCGCCGTAGCGTGCAGGCGAGCGAGGCTACGGGCAAGCGCGATCAGGTGAAAGCGATCAATCAGGAGATCGAGCTTTCAATGCGGCTGCTGAACCAAGCGTATGAGTATTCTTTGCATTGATCAATTATTTTAGTCTGGTAATAATGATTGCTCATTCCCATGGATAGACTATTTTTAGTGCGTGCAATCATGCAATTCATGTTATCCCTATGTAATTTTATTTCATCAAGAGGGCATAATTGAGTGATACCGTGACAGTCGTTTCAACGAAAAGGAGAAAGATATGGCAACCTCAGATTTGGCCGATAAAATTGCCTTTTTGAACGGCTTAGATATTTCCAGAGATAATCCCGCTGCACTTGTGGTTGATTTTGCTCTTAGGGCAAAACGTGCTGATCTTTTCACTAGCAAGCAATTGTTGGGCGCAAAGTTAAAGCTCATAGACAGTAATGGGTTCGAACTACTCAACCAATTGGTTGAGGAAGATGAGCAAGAAGCACCAGCACCAGCACCAGCACCAGCACCAGCACCAGCACCAGCACCAGCACCAGCACCAGCACCAGCACCAGCACCAGCACCAGCACCAGCACCAGCACCAGCACCAGCACCAGCACCAGCACCAGCAGTTTTGCAAGCGCAGGTTGACGCGAATATCGTCTTTGATAAGTCAAAAAGCCAAGCAGTAATAGCAAGCTCTACGTTAATGACCTACGAAGCTGGAGTTGATGCAATTTTGCGGGAAGCTATAGCTGACTCTTTAATACTTGCTAAATACTACGCCGATAGTGTGCAGAATTTTGAATCATCTCCGAAAGAATGGTTTGAAGCCTATCTGCGCGTTCTGGAAGCATGCGGATGGGCAGTAAGTGGATTGCTATCTAGTGACTATAAATCGGCGGGAAAGGCAGCACAGGTGCATCAAGCAATCATTGGTTTGCTAGCAGCTGTGGCGGGAGGAGCAACCGGAGGACTGCTGCTAGCAAAGGCACTTCTTGAGTCGTTAGATAAAATGGACGAAGGCGAGTGGATTACGCTTTGGAAAAAAGAAACATTTCAGTCGAAAATTTCTCAATTCCAAGTCGGGTTTGCTAGCATGAAGGACGATTTTGTGGTTGTGAGTCTTGCTCTCCTGTATCTGAGGGCTGCAAAAAATCTTCAGCAGGTTCTATTTTTTAAGTGGAATAATGCCGAGGCGGATTTGTATGGGAGATCTCAATCTGTTTTGTTAGACAAAGCGGTCGTGCTAGAAACTGCGCCGGTTGTCAGAAGTAAAGTTAGACAAATGCGCGGAAACTTTCTTAGCTCTATTATGAATTTGACGCCGAATATTTAGAAGATTTATTGATTGATTTATAAAAGCACTCGATTCGGTCAAGTGCTTTTCAATTTATAATCTGTCTGTCGGATTTCTGTCAGAATTGCATTGCGGGTGCTGATATATTTTATGAGGCGATATTTCTTGTCGCATGCATGTTGTTTATCTAAATAAATAGTGCAAATGAAATTATTTTTCAAAAAATACCGTGATGCAATTATTTGGATAAGTACAGCCTGTTTCGTTTGTGCTTCATCGGCGCAAGGCCTAGATGCTCCTTCAATAAAAGAGCAAACTAAGCGCATTATTGAAGCCGTTTCTCACTATGGGACGGCCATCGGTTGCATGGACGTGGCTCCCACATCGAAAGAGATTGCCGCAATGATTCCGTATCAGTCGATGGAAAATCGACTTGATGCAAAGTTCGCCGTTATTTGGTCGGGAGACATCGGGTGTAACGGCGGCTCTGGCTCATCCGGAGCTCACATTGCGATTGTTCGTGTTGGTAGCGGAGACACCTTCTATGTCAGTGCGTCAGAGTCCGAGCCACAAATTGATTCTCCATTGCCGAGATCGGTAGAGCGGCTAGTAGGAGCTACAAAAAACTCACTGATCCTGGATACCAGAGATTATGGTGAGAAGGACGCAAACTGCTGTCCTACTGAGCGCCAGAGAATAACTATCAGGCAATCAGAAAAGGGAAGCTGGAAGAAAGTTGAGATGAAGCAACTAGCGCCTGCAAAGTACTGAGCATGTGCGTCATCGAGGATCTGAAGCAACGCCGAGGTGTAGTGATCACACTACGATGTTGCTACGGATCTTTTTAATGATGTTGTAGTTCTTTGTTTTTAAAGGATTTTTTTGTATTGTGGATCCCATCCATCATGGGCGCCACGGACATGCGCCACATGCTGGCAGGTGCTTGATTTTCTACGTTTCTCATTGATCTGATTGGGTTTTTTGCTCTGGCGTCGTTGCCTGATTCTTCGCCATACAACCCCGTTTTCCTATTTGTTCAACTCTAAGCACTCAATCGGAATGATCACCGCACACAAGCAGGCAGGCGGCTCGCTGGCTGACACCGTACAGGTCCTGCCAATGGGAACGGTACCTTCATCCACAGCGAGAGTCCGGCCTTCATCGGACGGTCTTGGCGGACGAGTGTCTGCGTAGGCGCGTGTATGAAATTGAGCAGGAGCGTGCATCTGGCAGATGCAGCACAAGAGAGTTTCAGTGGGGGAGTCGCTGTGGGACTATGTCAGCGTAGCTGAAAACGTGACTGAGTTGGGCCGTAGCAAAAAGGCCGACATCGCACGCCTGCAGGCCTCTGGCCTGGGTGACCTCCAGGCCTCCAAGCTCACGGTCCAGTTCGGTAGGGTCAATCTCCAAAGAAAAAGCCCCTGGCGCGCACGCACCCAAGGGGCTTGAGGCGCCGCCTAGACTTGGCGCGCACCTCCTTGCTTGGTGTATCGGCTGCACGCCGCCTAACTTTTGGCCTTTTCGATCAGGAATTGCCTGCGGTTCTTGCCGTTGATCCAGTTCGGCGGCTTGCCGCGGCCGATCCGGGGAGCACCCGTCTCGGGGGGAGGGCGTGGAATCTGGGCATGGCCACGAAGCTCTTCGCCTTGGAGCAGCTGGCAGGGAACACGTTCTGCTCGGGCAACTGGCGTTCCTGAACCAGGGCGCGAACCTCTTCCAACGCACCGGCTTTTTTTCTGTTTTCATCATTTCCGCGATGCGTACATCCGGCTTGGCCTTTTGCTGCAGTGGGTTCGGCGCCGCATCCATCGTCCCTGTGCACGGGGACGTGCCTTGCCGACGCTGGCGCGGCACTGACCATCGCCGACAAGACTGCCTTGAATCCAAGCGAGTGGCATCACTGACGCAAAAATCATCCATTGCGCGAGGCTGGTTGTGGTAGCTACATGTAAGTGGATGAAAAGATTCGAATGAATTTGATCTTCATTTGCGTGATGCTAGTAAAGAATTACTATCTTCACCAATGCCTTTCGATGTCATATTCTTGAGACTCATTGATCGATGCATCGAATAATGCAATTGGAGGCATGCCAAATGAATGCTGAAGAGAAACAAGAATCATTTGCACGGCAATCGCGGTTGCAGGCATTGTTGATTGACCCGGAGGTAGAGGACGTTGCAGGGTTAAACCTGTTGCTTGGTCAGGCTGGATATGATCTGCGGATGGCAGCAAGCTCGCCAGAAGCATTGGCGGAGTTTTCTGGTGAACGAATTGACTTGTTGATATGCAATACGCATGTGCTTGACAAGGATGGCGGACAGTGGTTGGAGAGTATTGTTGGACAGTTCCCTGACCTGTTTGTGATTTTTCTTTCGGAATACGGTAGAACTGTGATTCCGAAAGGCATTGGTCGTTTGATGGGTTTGTACCGTCACATAGTAAAACCTTGGAATAGTGAGCAATTTTTGGATGCTATTGATCAATTAAACGATCAGAAAATTACACGCCATGAGACTATTCGTCTGGATCAAAAAAATAAAGCGCTGACGAAGGAGCTGGCAGAGTTAAATGCAACTGTTGAGCTTACTGCCCATGTGCACGACGACGAACTGTTGGAGGCGCATAGGAAGCTTAAGAAGAATTTCGTCGCAGCTATCCGGATGTTTTCCAATCTTCTTGAGTGGCGGGGCGGGCTGCTTGCAGGGCATTCTAGACGCGTTGCGGACCTGACCCGTCGAACCGCAAATATCATGCAGCTAAGCGAAGAAGATCAGCAGAATTCTTTTGTTGCTGCGCTCATTCATGATATTGCCCATATTACTCTTGCCGATGGGATGTTGAACAAGCCCGTCCCAAGCTTGAGTCATGAAGAGCTGGAAAAATATAGGAATCACAGCAGCTTGGGAGAACAGTTGCTTCTGCCGATAGACGATGCGCACCCGGTCGCTACTCTCGTCAGGTCCCACCATGAGCGATTCGACGGGGCAGGTTTCCCTGATGGCCTGAAAGGGAAGGATATTCCAATAGGAGCTCGGATAATAGCGGTTGCTGATTTTTACGATGACCTGATGATAGGGCATTTAAGCAGCAAGCCCCTAAATTGTGCAGAGGCAAGAACCCTCATTTCGCATGGCAGAGGAACACAATTTGATCCAGAGGTTGTCGATGCTTTCTTGCAGATTTTGATACAGGCAACCCCCGTTGCCGACCCAGCCCCACTTTATGTTCCCTGTTCGGAGCTCCGGCCAGGAATGATTTTGGCTCAAGACTTCGTATCGAGGGAAGGGTTGGTATTGCTTACGGCAGGTCGAGTTTTGACGACAGACTTGATACGCAGAATGCAATTGCGTGTTGATCTTGGCCGGAAGTTGCCGATTCGTGCCATGGCCTCGGCTGTTTGATGATTTTTGAGATTTTGTAATTGTTTTGGTATGGGTTTGATCAAGTTGTTAATGGTTTTTGCTCTCTGCTTGTCTTGAAGAACTTCAGCAGAATTTCACCGTTGGATGTAATCGCTTGTTTTTCTGATATGTCAGCTATATGTGAAGGCGGTACTTCTGTGGAATATAGCTTGCTGTTGCTTATTCTGTATAAAATTCTCTTGTCTCCGACTATGAATTCATCTCCTTCAATCAGTCCTATATACCGGCCATTTTTGGTATAGGCTTTCCACCATCCGCCTTCTATCATTTTATGCCTCGCGATACTATGGTTTATTGTTGACGCCCAACACGTCAATGCTTAAGGGTGAAATGCTAATCTGAGAGTCGTCCGATTTTGCAATCGATGCAAAATTTGACAAAGTAATTGATTTTGATAATCCATTATCAGATTCTTATCGAACGAGAGTGACATTCACATATGTGGGCGGGTTGGTGGGTAACTATTGATCAAAGTATTCACAAGCCCTGCGTGCTCCGCATCGGGAGCCATTTTTTTCTTCACACGCTGCGTGCGTTCAAAAAAAGAGGACCCTGGTTACCCGGGGTCAAGCCATGGCTGCTGGCGGCAGAGAGTCCTGCGCGATTTACCCGCCCACGCCCTTGCCCAGCGACAGTATTTCGCTCGCATGGACGATGGCCTGGGCAATCTCCTCCACCGAGCTGCGCCGGCTCATGGCCTGGGCACGGATCATGTCGTAGGCCTGGTCTTCGTTGATCTGGTGGGTTTGCATGAGGATGGCCTTGGCTTCGGCCACGCGGCGCTGGCCCAGCAGCTTGGCCTGGAGCTTGGCGATGCGCTGCTGCTGCTGGCGTGATTCCTTGTGGTTTCTGCGCGCCAGCACCAGGGTGGACAGCAGGCCGAAGGAGCGGATGGGCGAGGGCAGGATGGCTTGCACCTGCAGCTCCAGCACGGTGGAGACGATGGTGGGGTTCTCGTAGTTGACCACGGCGATGGCGGTGGGCGGGCTCTCACCCTCGCCTTGGGTCCAGGTGTAGTTCAACTGCAGGTGATCGGGGCGCACGGCCAGGAAGACCACGTCCGTGCCCTCGGGCAGGCTGGGCTGGGGCGGCCAGATGGCCTGGACCTGGCAGCCTATGCGCTGCAGCTGCTGGGCCAGCAGGCGGCCGTCCGCGTCGTCGGGGTGGACGACGGCAATGCGCAGCTGGCGCAGTTCCTTCAGTTGGGGCGAGGTGGCACGCAGCAGCGGCTTTCTTTCCAGCAGTGGCCGGCCTGTGGCCGCGCTGCCTGCGTCCTTGTTCGGGGCGGCATCCACGCTCAGTTCTCCAGGGCACCGAGGCTGGCGGTCCAGTCGCCCAGGGAGTGGGTGACCAGGTAGGGGTCGGGCGAGACGGCCCGGGTGGCCTGGCGCACGATGGTGAAGCCGCCCTGTGCATTGGCGCGGCCCACGCGCGGGTGCAGCCAGGTGTGGTGGTTGTCGGGGTCCAGCCGGATGCGGCCCTGGGGCGCGTCGAATTCGCTGCCCAGCAGATGGGGCAGCAGCTCGCCTATGCGGTCACTGCCGGCCTGGCGGAATGCGTTGGCGAACAGGTGCATCTGAAAGTAGGCGGCCTCCCAGCACAGGTTGGGCCGGCAGTCGTCGCCCAGGCGCTGGCGCAGCCGGGCCAGGCAGCGCGCGTTGGCGGGCGAATCGATGGACTGGAAGTAGGGCGCGGCCGTGAAGTGGCCGGCCGCCACATCGGCGCCCATCTGGGCGATCTCGGCCTCGGAGGTGGTGAGGCTGGCAATCGGCATGGTCTGCGGGCTGAAACCCGCATCGGCATAGGCGCGGTAGAGGCTGGCAGTGGAATCGCCGACCACGGTGGAGAAGATGAAGTCCGGCTGCCTGGCGCGAATGTCCTGCATGATGGCCGCGTAGTCGCGCTCGGTGGCGTCCAGCGGCAGGTAGTGTTCACCGAGCTTGTCGCTGCCCGGGTGCTGCATGACCAGCTCGCCCATGATGCGGTTGGACTCATAGGGATAGATGTAGTCCGAGCCGATGAGGTAGACCCGCGCGCCGAAGCTGCTGGTCATGTAGTCGGCCAGTTGCACGCTGTTCTGGTTGGGCGCGGCGCCCGTGTAGATGACATTGCCCGAGAACTCGAAGCCTTCGTAGAGCGTGGGATAGAACAGCAGCTTGTTCCATTTCTCGACGATGGGGATGACCGCCTTGCGGCTGCTGGACATGTAGCAGCCGAAGATGACGTTGATGCCGTCGCGCACGATGAGTTGCTCGGCCAGGGCCGCATAGCGGGCCGGCGTGGAGGCCGGGTCGTAGCGCACGGCGACCAGTTCACGCCCCAGCAGGCCGCCCGCCTCGTTGATTTCGTCAATGGCCAGCTGCGCGCCCTGCAGCTGGGACTGGCCGATGGTCGATGTGGTGCCGGTGGCCGAGTAAAGAATGCCGACTCTGACGGGGTCGTTCATGGGTTCCTTCTGTGCCAGGTGCTGGCGTGCGTTCTTTGCATGCTTCAGGTTAATCGAGATTGGCGTGGCCGGTGCCCGTGGTCAGCGGCCGGCTGCGAGCCTTGCGCCCATCTGGGACAGCCGCCTTGGCAGATGCCGCGCGTCGTCGGCAATGCCGTAGTTGCGCCCGCCAAAGATATGGCGCACATAGCTGTCTGCCTGGCTGTCCACGGCCAGGCAACTGATGCGTATGTCTGCGGCGCGGGCCTGCTGCACGGCGTGGCGCGCGTCTTCGATCAGGTAGCGATCGTCATGCACGTCGATGTCGGCGGGTGCGCCGTCGGTGATCACCAGCAGATGGCGCTGGCCAGCAGGCTCCGCTGCCAGCAGGCTGCTGGCGTGGCGCAGGGCGGCGCCCAGGCGGGTGGAATGGCGGCCCTGCAGTGCCTGCAACCGGGTGACCGCTGCTGCGGCAAAGGGTTGGCCGAAGTCCAGCAGGCGCAGGTAGCGGACTTCGGCGCGCGTGTTGGACGAGAAGGCGTGGATGGCCAGGCGGTCCACGCCGGTCCTGTGGCCTGCGCGCGATTCGGCCAGCATGAGGGCCGCCTGTTTCTCCAGCTCCAGCAATCTGGCGCCGTGGGGGCCGGGCGTGTTGACCGATTCGGAAGCGTCCATCAGCACCAGCACGCTGGTGGGGCGCGGGCCTTTGCCGGCCCGCATGAAAAGGCGGGGCTCAGGGCGCAGGTTCAGGCGGCGGTCCACCTGGACCTCGATGGCGGCATTGAAGTCCAGGTCATCGCCTTCCCACTGGCGGCGCAGGCGCTGGCGCCGGTCCAGCTGGCGTGCGGGTGGCAGCGGCAGGGGCGGCAGTGTCTGTCTGCCGGCCTGGGAGCCTTTCCCGGCCAAAGCCTCGGCCTGCCATGCGGGCAGGGTGTCGATGACGGTGCACCAGTCCGTCTTCAGGCGCTCCGACCTGCGGTCCCATTCGGGATAGCTGTGGCGCGACAGTTCCCGGCCTGGGTCCAGGTCCAGCGACGGGCCTTCCTGTGCATCGGACTGCTGTCCTGCGCCGGCCGATGGAGGAGGGGCCGCGCGCGCAGCGGTCTGCTGCAGCGCGAGTGTGTCTTCCTCGCCCTGGGGCGACTCCGGATGCTGCCAGAGATAGCTGTTGTCATCACGGTAGATGCTGGGCACGGCATGGTGCTGCGGGTCCATGCGCACGCGCATCTGGCCCAGATCGTTGGCCAGGATGGACGCAATGGCCCGGAATGCGGCGTAGTCCTCCAGCCCGTGGCGCGTGGCGGTGTTCTCGAACAGGTCACGGGCCTTGTGGATCCAGTGGTTGCCGTCCATACGGCCTGGCCACAGCAGCATGCGGTCCAGCCGGGCCATGAAGGCGGCAAAGCCCAGGTCGGATGGGTCGGGCTCGGGCGCGATGCAGGCCTCGAACCAGCGGCGCACGCCGGGGTGCTGCAGGCACAGCAGCCGCTCCACGCGCGCATCTTCCAGCGCGCCCACCACGGCCTGGCCCATGGGCTTGAGGGCGCTGCTGTCCTGGCGGGCGGGCGAGAAGCGCAGATGGGCTGCGGCATGGGCCATCGTTGCTGCGTACAGGTGTGCCTGCATGGGCAAGTTGGCGGGAACCAGCAGCCGGGCAGGCTGGCTGATCAGCACGGCGCGCGGAGGCAGGGCGTGGGCCTGGCCGGGCGCCGGGGCACTGGCCGGCATCCTGGCCAGCGCCTGCACGGCGACAGGCCGGCGCGCCAGGCCGCTGGCCAGCAGGCCCAGCGTGTGCAGCAGACGGGGCTCTTCGGGCAAGGCAACGGAGACGATGGCCATGGCGCGCGGCCCTCAGGCGCCGAACTCTGCTTCGACCAGCTGGCGCAGCGCGGCGGCCGTGTCGGGGTCGTCGGTCAGGGCGCTGGTGATGGTCATGTCGCAGCTGTCGTGCACCGAGACGCCGTCGCGCATCAGCAGGCCCGCGTAGATCAGCATGCGGGTGGAGGCGCCTTCGTCAAGGCCCCGGTGGCGCAGTTCGCGCGTGCTGCGCGCCAGGCTGACCAGGCTGTGAGCGGTGGCTGGGGCAATGCCGGTCTCGTGGGCCACGATGTCCGCCTCGATCTCGGGCGCCGGGTAGTCGAAGTCCAGCGCCGCGAAGCGCTGTCGGGTCGATGGCTTCATGTCCTTGGCGCTGCTCTGGTAGCCGGGGTTGTAGGAAACCACCAGCTGGAAGTCGGGGTGCGCGTGGACCACCTCGCCCTTCTTGTCCAGCGGCAGGGCGCGGCGCGCGTCGGTCAGCGGGTGGATGACGACCGTGGTGTCCTGGCGGGCCTCCACCACTTCGTCCAGGTAGCAGATGCCGCCGTGGCGCACGGCCAGGGTCAGCGGGCCGTCGTGCCAGGCCGTGCCGTCGGCATCCAGCAGGTAGCGGCCCACCAGGTCGGAGGCCGTCATGTCCTCGTTGCAGGCCAGCGTGACCAGGGGGCGCTTGAGCGCCCACGCCATGTATTCCACAAAGCGCGTCTTGCCGCAGCCCGTGGGGCCCTTGAGGATGAGCGGCATGCGGTGCTGGTAGGCCTGGCGGTACAGCTGCACTTCGCGGCCCGAGGGGCGGTAGAAGGGTTCTTCCTCAATGCGGTAGGCCGCCAGCGGGTCGGCGGCCTGGCTGGCAGGAGCGGGCACCGGGCCTGTGGTTGTTGTCGTGCTCATCTTCACTCTTCACCTTTCCGTGTTCATGGGCGAGCGTGCCCCCGGGCCTGCAGGCCCGGAGGCAGGACGCTGTCAGCGGTGCTTGGGCCCCTCGTGCGGAATGCCTTCGATGGGGCATTCGGGCGTGCCTACGGTGGTGCGTGTGAAGGACTCCACCATCTCGCGCGTGCCCTCGGGGTCGTTGACCCACTGGCTGTAGAAGTTGTAGGGGCAGGCGGCCACGCCCTTGTCCCCGTCGCCGGAGTTGATGGTGCCGGTGTAGCCGCGGTGCACCAGCTTGAACAGATGGTTCTGCGACTGGCCGTTCTTGCGCGCATCGCGGATCAGGTGCTTGGACAACTCGGCGTACTGGATGCCCATTTCCTCCTCGCCGGTCTCGCCCAGGGTGCGGCCGTCGAAGCCGATGATGGCCGAGTGCCCGAAGTACGAGTACACGCCGTCGAAGCCCGCCGCATTGGCCACGGCCACGTAGCAGTTGTTCATGAAGGCCATGGCCTTGGAGACCATGATCTGCTGCTCCTTGGCCGGGTACATGTAGCCCTGGCAGCGCACGACGAGCTCGGCGCCGCGCATGGCGCAGTCGCGCCAGATCTCGGGGTAGTTGCCGTCGTCGCAGATGATGAGGCTGATCTTCAGGCCCTTGGGGCCTTCGCTCACATAGGTGCAGTCGCCCGGGTACCAGCCCTCAATGGGCACCCAGGGCATGATCTTGCGGTACTTCTGCACGATCTCACCCTGGTTGTTCATGAGGATGAGGGTGTTGTATGGCGCCTTGTTGGGATGCTCCTCATGGCGCTCGCCCGTCAGCGAGAACACGCCCCAGACGTTGGCCCTGCGGCAGGCGTCTGCGAAGATTTCGGTCTCTTCGCCCGGGATGGCGCTGGCCGTGTCGTACATCTCCTTGGCGTCGTACATGATGCCGTGCGTGGAGTACTCGGGAAAGATCACCAGGTCCATGCCCGGCAGGCCGCGCTTCATGCCCACCAGCATGTCCGCGATCTTGCGGCAGTTGTCCAGCACCTCGGCCTTGGTGTGCAGGCGCGGCATCTTGTAGTTGACCACCGCCACGCCGACGCAATCGTTGCTGCTGGAAATATCTCCGTGTCTCATGCTGCTGCTCCTGAAGGGGTTGAGGGGGCGGCGTGCGGCATCGCTGCCCCATCGATTCCCGGCCAACAAAAAAAGGCCCGAACCGCTCCGGGTCAGGGAGCGGTTCGGGCCTTGTTGCCCGACATCGGCGCTGGCAGCTTTGGCAGCGGATGTCGTCTTGTCGGTGATGCGGGAATGAATCGGGGCGATGCCTTATCGCCGTGCATGCATTGTTGCCATGCACCCGCCCCGCGCATATACGTCATATGCCGGTTGTGGCGGGCGCGATGCCGTGGTATTTTCCGCGCGCGCTCTGCGCCCTGGTCCCTCAGAAGGACCCGAACATGGTGCCGAGCGTGATCACCAGCACCAGGGCCAGCAGTGGCGCGCCAATGGTCATGATGGCGATGTTGCCGTACGACTGGCGGTGCGTGAGGCCGCAGATGGACAGCAGCGTGATGATGGCGCCGCTGTGCGGCAGGGTGTCGAAGCAGCCGGCCGCCATCACGGCCACGCGGTGCAGCAGCTCGGGGCTGATGCCCAGTTGCGCGGCCATGGCCAGGTAGTCCTTGCCCAGCGTGGACAGCGCAATCGACAGGCCGCCCGACGACGACCCCGTGATGCCAGCCAGCACGTTCATGGCTACGGCCTCGGAGATCAGCGGGTTGTGAGGTGCGACGTTGAGCACGGCCTCGCGGATGATGGCAAAGCCCGCCAGCCCCGCGATGACCGCGCCGTAGCCCACTTCCGAGGCGGTGTTGAAGATGGGCAGCATGGAGCCCAGCACGCCCTTGTTCACCGACTCCTTGAGATTGCGCCAGCGGCCCAGGCCCAGCAGCACCAGTGCGGCGCAGGCCACGGCCAGGGCCATGATCAGCGCCCACAGGCCCGTCTGCTTGGCAGGGTCCACCGCAGGAAAGCGCTCCTTCAGAAAGCCGAAATCCATCTGCGGGAACACGCCGTAGGTCAGCAGCGCGTTGACCGCGATCACCAGCACCAGCGGCAGCAGGGCCAGCAGCAGCGGCAGGTCCCGGCGGCTGTGCAGGGCGGGATCGCTTTCTTCATGCAGCCCCTGCTCGACGGCATCGTCATGGTCGCCGTAGCCTTCGCCCGCCACACGTGCCTTGGCCGCGCGCGACTGCAGCCACCACAGGCCCAGGGCCAGCATGGTCATGCCGCCGATGATGCCAAGGCCCGGCGCCGCGAACACATTGGTGCCGTAGTAGGGAATGGGAATGGCGTTCTGGATGGACGGCGTGCCCGGCAGCGCCGTCATGGTGAAGGTGAACGAGCCCAGCGCGATGGTGGGCGGTATCAGCCGCTTGGGCACATGGGCCGCGCGGAACAGCGACTTGGCAATCGGATAGATGGCAAAGGCCACCACGAACAGCGACACGCCGCCATAGGTGAGCACGGCGCAGGCCAGAACCACCGTGAGGATGGCGTGCTTCTCGCCCAGCACGCGCATGATCCAGTGCGATATCGCGGTGGCCGCGCCCGAGTCCGCCATCAACTGGCCGAACAGCGCGCCCAGCAGGAACACGGGGAAGAACTGCAGCATGTAGTTGCCCAGGGCGCCCATGAAGGTGCTGGTGTACAGCGGCAGCATGTGGCCCAGGTCGCCGGACAGCAGCACAGCCACGGCGGCCATCAGGGGGGCCAGCAGCAGCACGGAGATGCCTCGGTAGGCCAGGAACATCAGTCCCGCCAATGAAATCACGATTGCCAGGGTACTCAAATCGTCTCCAGTCCAGTGGTTCTAGTCAAAAAGACAGAATAAATGCGGATGGGTGACAATTTGGCGTAATTGGCGTGCTTTGTAGATGATTTGGCGCAATATATCGCCACGTTTACCCGGCCTGTGCGCCGCTGCGCGACTGCAGCCGCAGTCTCAGGGGCGTGGATGGCCGCAGCGTGACCTGCAGCACAGGGCGAGGGGCGCCGGCACCTTTGGGCACGCTCAGCCGAAGGCGCTGCAGCACCATGGCTGCCACCACCGTCATCTCCGTGCTGGCCAGGTGCTGGCCCAGGCATACGCGCGGGCCGGTACCGAAGGGCATCCAGCTGCCGCGCGGCGCGGCAGGGGCGCCGTCCTTGTCGGCATCGGCGAAACGCTGCGGCTGAAAGGCATCGGGTTGCGGGAACCAGCGCGCATCGCGTTGCATGAGGCCGGGCGCAATCATGAACAGGGTTCGCGCGGGCAGGCGCCACGGACCCAGCTGCACAGGCCGTGTGCAACGCCGGCTGATGAGCACGGGCGCGGCCGGGTACAGGCGCATGGCTTCCTGAAGGCTCCAGCCCAACTGGCGCAGCGCCGGCAGGTCCTGCGCCGTGGGCGTGCGGCCCTGCAGCTGTGCATGGATCTCGTCAGCCACCTGCTGCTGCGCCTCGGGATGGGTGGCCATGCACCAGGACCACCAGGTCAGGCTGCTGGCCACGGTTTCGTGACCTGCCAGAAAGGCCGTCATGCACTCATCGCGCACGGCCTGCAGCGTCCAGGCCTGGGCGTCGCCCCGGTGCAGGCGCAGCAGGCGGCTGAGCAGATCCTCGGGCCAGTCTGCCTCGGCCTGCGCCAGCCGGAGCCGGGCCTGCCGGTCGATGAAGCCGCGCAGCCAGGCAAGCGCCCGGCGCTTGCGGCGCTTCCAGGGCATGGCATCGGGCCAGCGCAGGGGCCAGTAGAACTCGCTGTTGGCGGCATGGCTGACTTCGCGGATGGCCTGCTCCGCGGAGCGCGCATCCTCGCCGATGGCGCCGGAGAACATCAGCCGCATGATCACATCCATGGCCAGGGCGGTCAGCGCCTGTTCCATGGGAAAGTCCTCGGACTGCTGCGGCCAGGTCTGGAGCGCGGCCTGCGCGGCTGCGGCCAGGGCCGGTATCTGGGCCTGCACGGCCTTGGGGGAGAAGGCCGGCAACAGGGCCTGCCGCTTGCTGCGCCAGGGCTGGCCTTCGCTGACCAGCACGCTGTGGCCGTGCAGCTGGGCAAAGACCGAGATGCCGTGCTCCCAGCGCACCAGCGCATCGTGCTGGCCGACCAGCAGCTCGCGCACCAGTTCGGGATCCGTGACGACGACCTGGTGCTCTGGCCAGATGCGCAGATGGATGGCATCGCCGTGCTCGCTACGCCATTGCGCCAGCGTACCCAGCAGGTCGCGCGACATGCGGCGCAGCAGGCCCCAGCCCATGAGCCCCGGGGCCGGGCCGGGTGGCCAGGCCGTGGAGGCCGTCTGCTCGGAGTGCTCGGTTTGCGCCGGTTGCGCGGGTTGCGTGGCGAAGGGGCAGGAGGCCGCATTCGACGGCGCCGGTGTGCAGGTATCTTGCGTGGAATTCGGGCGGTTCATGTTCCCATGCTCGCTGGTCAAGCCGCCCGTGGTCTTGAACGAAAGCGTCACGGGATCGGCGGGCGGCAAGGCCTACACTGCGCCATCCAAGGATGCCGTCGTGATGCCCGAAGCCGAGCCCGAAACCGAAGCCTGTGTGCCCAGCGCCTTTGCTGCCTGTCCCCCTCTGCATGCCAGGGCCGCGCGCTGGGCAGGCCAGGGGCGGCAGCCGCACTCCATGCTGTATCCCGCGCCAGCGGGGCTGCATGGTGCGGTGGTGGCCGTCGTCTGCCGCGATACGCGGGGCGTGGTCCTGGACGATGCGCAGCGGCTGTCGCATTTTCCCGCCACCCCCATGGTCTGCCTGTCCTGGTACCAGGACATGGCTGCAGGCGTGGTGGGCGTGCAGGGCTGCGAGCCCTTTGAGGCATCCGTCATGCTTTCGGGCAGCCAGACCACGCCCACGGCCAGCTGGGCCAGCGGGCCGGGCCGTGGCGGCATGGTCTGCCTGCACCTGGATGCCGCGCTGCAGCTGTTCGGCCCCGGCGTGCTGCAGGCGCAGGATGGCTTTGTCGCGGCATCCGGGGTGCTGGGGCCGTCCTGGTCCGCGCTGAGCCAGGCCCTGCTGCATGCGCAGGACGATGCCGGCACCCTGGACGCGTTGCAGCGCCACCTGGCGCCGCGCTGGCGCGAAGCCCGGGGGAGCGCCCTGCAGGTGCTGCCCTCATTGCGCGAGCATGGGCGCCACTGGGTGGCCTGGCTGGGGATGCAGGCGCTGCAATGGCAAAGAACGCTGGGCGCGCGCCAGGTGGAGCGGCGCATCAAGCAGTTCAGCGGCCGCTCCCTGCGGCAATGGCAAGGCATGGTGCGCACGGAAAGCCTGTTCCATGCGGCGCGGCGCCACCATGAACAGGGACAGGCGCTGGACTGGGCCGCGCTGGCGCTGGACGAGGGCTTCTCCGACCAGGCTCATATGTGCCGCGCCGTGCGCCAGATCACGGGGTTTTCGCCGGGGGAGTTTGCGCGGCGCTTCGAGCACGATGAATCGTTCTGGATGTATCGGCTCTGGGTTTGACCCGGGGGTCTGCTCCGCTTGCGTGTCCGTCACGCTACAGCATTTTTTGCATGGTAGAAAACGCGGGGGCTGCAAGCCGTTTCCCTGTGAAAACAGGTCCTGAATGCCGCTGTAAAACCCTAAGTCTTCTACAAGACTTAAAAAATGTGGCGGGTTCCGCTTAGAATTTTGTATTGTGGGATCGCATTGCAGAAAACGCCGGGGCAGCATGCTGGCGCGACGGGGCATTGCGTGACGGTCCTACTGCCTCAGGCTGCACCGGCCCCGTTTCCCCTAGCGGATGCCCGGTTCGACGGCCTGCGGCGCGACCCCTACCTTTTCACTACCTGAGACAAGAGATGAGCACGCAGCAACCCACCATCATCTACACCCTGACCGATGAGGCTCCGCGCCTTGCCACCAGTGCCTTCCTGCCTGTGGTGCGCGCCTTTGCCGCACCCGTCGGCGTGAATGTCGAGACCGCCGACATCTCCGTGGCCCACCGCATCCTGGGTGAGTTCTCCGAATTCCTGGCCGAAGACCAGCGCGTGGCCCACACCTTGTCCGAGCTCGGCAAGAAGACGCTGGAGCCCGATGTCAACATCATCAAGCTGCCCAACATCAGCGCCTCGGTGGCCCAGCTGACGGCTGCCATCAAGGAGCTGCAGGGCAAGGGCTACGCACTGCCCGACTACCCCGAGAATCCGACCAACGACCAGGAAAAGGACATCAAGGCACGCTACGGCAAGTGCCTGGGCTCGGCCGTGAACCCCGTGCTGCGCGAGGGCAACTCCGACCGCCGCGCTCCTGCCGCCGTCAAGAACTACGCCAAGAAGCACCCCCACTCCATGGGCGAGTGGAAGCAGTGGTCGCAAACCCATGTCTCGCACATGGAGCACGGCGACTTCTACCACGGCGAAAAGTCGATCACGCTGGACGCCGCACGCGACGTCAAGATGGAGCTGACCACCACGAGCGGCAAGACCGTGGTGCTCAAGTCCAAGGTGGCCCTGAAGGCCGGCGAGATCATCGACTCCATGTTCATGAGCAAGAAGGCGCTGTGCGACTTCTATGAAAAGGAACTGGACGACTGCCGCGACGCCGGCATCCTGTTCTCGCTGCACGTCAAGGCCACGATGATGAAGGTCTCGCACCCCATCGTGTTCGGCCACTGCGTGAGGATCTACTACAAGGAAGCCTTCGAGAAGCACGGCAAGCTGTTCGACGAGCTGGGCGTGAACGTCAACAACGGCATGTCCACGCTGTACGAGAAGATCGAGACGCTGCCCGCCTCGCTGCGCGAAGAGATCATCCGTGACCTGCACGCCTGCCAGGAACACCGTCCCGCGCTGGCCATGGTGGACTCGGCCAAGGGCATCACCAACTTCCACTCGCCCAACGACGTGATCGTTGACGCGTCCATGCCCGCCATGATCCGCCAGGGCGGCAAGATGTGGGGCGCCGACGGCAAGCCCTACGACTGCAAGGCCGTGATGCCTGAGTCCACCTTTGCCCGCATCTACCAGGAGATGATCAACTTCTGCAAGTGGCACGGCAACTTCGACCCCAAGACCATGGGCACCGTGCCCAACGTGGGCCTGATGGCGCAAAAGGCCGAAGAGTACGGCTCGCACGACAAGACCTTCGAGATCGAGGAAGACGGCGTTGCCAACATCGTCGATCTGGCCACCGGCGAAGTGCTGATGAGCCAGAACGTGGAGCAGGGCGACATCTGGCGCATGTGCCAGGTCAAGGACGCTCCCATCCGCGACTGGGTCAAGCTGGCCGTCACGCGTGCCCGCAACTCCGGCATGCCTGCCGTGTTCTGGCTGGACCCCTATCGTCCGCACGAGGCCGAGCTGATCAAGAAGGTCAACACCTACCTGAAGGACTACGACACCACGGGCCTGGAAATCCACATCCTGTCTCAGGTCCGCGCCATGCGCTACACGCTGGAGCGCGTGGCCCGCGGCCTGGACACCATCTCGGTGACCGGCAACATCCTGCGTGACTACCTGACCGACCTGTTCCCCATCATGGAACTGGGCACCTCGGCCAAGATGCTGTCCATCGTGCCCCTGATGGCCGGCGGCGGCATGTACGAAACGGGCGCTGGCGGCTCGGCTCCCAAGCACGTGCAGCAGCTGGTGGAAGAAAACCACCTGCGCTGGGATTCGCTGGGCGAGTTCCTGGCACTGGCCGTGTCGCTGGAAGACCTGGGCATCAAGAACGACAACGCCCGCGCCAAGCTGCTGGCCAAGACCCTGGATGAAGCCACGGGCAAGCTGCTGGACGAAGACAAGTCGCCTTCGCGCCGCACCGGCGAGCTGGACAACCGTGGCAGCCAGTTCTACATCGCCCTGTACTGGGCACAGGCCCTGGCGGCGCAGACGGAAGATGCCGAACTGGCTTCCAAGTTCGCTTCGCTGGCCAAGCAACTGGCCGACAACGAGTCCAAGATCATCGAAGAGCTGCGCGCCGTGCAGGGCAAGGCCGTGGACATCGGTGGCTACTACATGCCCGATGTGGCCAAGATGGATGCCGTGATGCGCCCCAGCGCCACGTTCAACGCAGCCATCGACGCGCTGCTGTAAGCCGCTGCGCCGGGGCCGGGCCCCGGCAGGCTTCAGCCATGACCGGCCGACCCGCAGGGGCGGCCGGTTTTTTCATGCCTGCAACGGCAGGAAAGAAAACCGCAGGCGAAAAAAAACCGGCCCAGAGAGCCGGTTTTTGGAAGCTGCGCCGTGATCAGTAGCGACCGCCGCCGTGGCCGCCATTGCCATAGCCGACGTCCGAACGCTTGCCGGCGTAACCCTGCGGGCTGTAGCCACCGGAGCTGCGGCCTTCTTCACGGGGACGGGCCAGGTTCACGACGATCGAGCGTCCGTCCACGGACATGCCGTGCAGGCCGGTGATGGCGGCCTGGGCGACTTCGGCAGAAGCCATTTCCACAAAGCCGAAGCCCTTGGAGCGGCCGGTTTCGCGGTCCATCATGACCTTGGCGGAGGCCACGTTGCCGAACTCGGCAAAGTTGCTTTCCAGGCTGGAGTCGGTCACGGAGTAGGGCAGATTGCCCACGTAGATTTTGGTGGTCATAGGAAAACCTCTTCGATTGGATGTGCGCAAAAGGGCGCACCGTTGGCATGCATGCGGCGGACTGTGCAATCCGCGGCGGTGAATGGGTGGGAGGGCGGCAGGCGGGCCGTCAGCACGCAGGCGGATGCTGCATGCAAGTCTGGAGCCAGCCCTGGGTGACGGCAAAAAGCCGTGCTGCTTCGCGGGAGGCGAACGCCTTGTCGAAACGGAATACGCGGCAGTAGCTGCCGTTGCCCTGAGAGCGATGGACCGCGAAGGAGGCGCGGAAGCGGCCGCAGTCGGTCGGGTGTGTCGAGGGCGAGACGACGTACTTGCCCATGGGGATGCCGGTGTTTGAAATGTGGTTCAGTCAGGTTCGCAGCCTTGAACAGGCCTGCGTGAGCATCTGGGAACTCGGTTGGCTGCAGCTCTACAGACCAACTGTGCGACAAAGGTCGCAAGAGACATCCTGCGGGGAGCGGCGGACAGCCGTTGTGCAGGGAAGGGAAGTGGGCGGCTTAAGCGCTTGGCCTCAACAACGGAGCTGACTATAACCTGTTGTGTATTTAGGCGCAATTTAATATTCTTTTTAATTGTAAAACAGTGCGTGGTCGCCGATTTTGTTATGTTATAACGTAACTGTTTTGATGCAGGGCAAGGTCGCTGACCGCCCTTTTTGACCAGGAAACCACCATGTCCCACTCCCTGACCACCAAGCAACAACGCGTGCTCGACACGCTGCGCCAGGCCGGCGCGCCGCTGACGGCCTATGCGCTGCTCGACCAGTTGCGGGACCACGGTTTGACGGCCCCTACCCAGGTCTACCGCGCGCTGGACAAGCTGGCCGAGCAGGGCGTGGTCCATCGCCTGGAGTCGCTGAATGCCTATGTCTGCTGCTCGCATCCGGACGAGGGCAGCCATGATTTCTCGGCGTTTGCGATCTGCGACAGCTGCGGCCAGGTCGATGAGTTCGTGGACGACGCGCTCAACCGCTGCCTGGGCAGCTGGGCGCATGGCAATGCCTTTGCGCTGGCCCACTCGAACATCGAACTGCATGGCAAGTGCTCCGCCTGCACCGCGCTCCCCGCCTGAGACCCCTCCCTGCGCATGCGGCCGCAGTGCCCGCCGCGCGATCCCTGTCCCTGTTCGAGAGATTCCATGATGCATACCGTAGCGCCGGTTCAGCCGCCGCATGCCCGATTGCCTGTGACCGTGCTGTCGGGTTTTCTGGGCGCGGGCAAGACCACCTTGCTCAACCACATCCTGCACAACCGCGAAGGGCGGCGCGTGGCCGTCATCGTCAATGACATGTCCGAGGTCAACATCGACGCGGCCCTGGTGCGCGATGGCGGGGCCGACCTGTCGCGCACCGACGAAAAGCTGGTGGAGATGAGCAATGGCTGCATCTGCTGCACGCTGCGCGAGGACCTGCTGCTGGAGGTGGCGCGGCTGGCGGGCGAGGGCCGCTTCGACCAACTGGTCATCGAGTCCACGGGCATCTCCGAGCCGCTGCCGGTGGCCGAGACCTTCACCTTCGCGGGCGAGGACGGACGCAGCCTGGGCGATGTGGCGCGGCTGGACACCATGGTGACCGTGGTCGATGCCTTCAACTTCCTGCACGACTATGGCTCGCGTGACAGCCTGCGCTCGCGCGGTGAATCGCTGGGCGAGGAGGACCGCCGCACCGTGGTCGATCTGCTGATCGAGCAGGTGGAGTTCTGCGATGTGATCGTGCTCAACAAGATCGACCTGGTCACCGAGGAGGACTGCACGCGGCTGATGGCCATCCTGCGCGGGCTCAACCCGCGTGCCAGGCTGGAGATCGCCTCCTTCGGCCAGCTGCCGCTGGATCGCGTGCTCGATACCGGGCTGTTCGATTTCGAGGAGGCCTCCAGGGCGCCGGGCTGGTTGCAGCAATTGCGTGGCACGCACCAGCCGGAGACCGAGGCCTATGGCGTTGCCGGCTTTGTCTACCGCGCCCGCCGCCCCTTTCATCCCCGGCGCTTCTTCGGCCTGGTGCAAAGCGAATGGCCGGGAGTGGTGCGCTCCAAGGGATTTTTCTGGCTGGCCAGCCATCCGGCGCTGGCCGGCTCCTGGTCCCAGGCCGGCGCCGTGGCCCGCCATGGCCCGGCCGGGCACTGGTGGGCCGCCGTGGAGGCCGAGCGCTGGCCGCGCGACCCCGAGAGCGTGGAGCGCATCCTGGACAAATGGGTCGATGGCGTGGGCGACGCGCGCCAGGAACTGGTGCTGATCGGCATGGGCATGGACGAGGACGCGCTGCGCGCCCGCCTGGACGAGTGCCTGCTGACCGATGCAGAAATGGCCCTGGGCCCGCAGGCCTGGGCGCAATGGGACAACCCGTTTCCCGACTGGAATTGAACGAATACCGCGCCGGCCTGGGTCGGCGCGGCCCCTGGAGCCCCGAATGCCTGCACCTCTTCCCGATGTTTCCCTGACCGATCCCGCGCCCAGCCTCAGCCCGCTGCAATGGGTGGGCATGCAGGGCATAGACCTGCCCGTGACCGTGGCCGAGCCCGGCTACTGGCGCGAGCTGCATGCGCGTGCCGATGTGCAGGTCGATCTTCCTGCGCCCCATGTCAAGGGCATACACATGTCCCGGCTGTACCGGCAACTGGACAGCCTGGCCGAGGAGTCCGCGCTGTCTGCCCTGGCGCTGCGCCAGGCGCTGCAGGCCATGATCGACAGCCACCTCGACTGCCAAAGCCGCAGCGCCCGACTGCGCCTGTCGCTGGACCTGCTGACCCAGCGGCCGGCCCTGGTCACCCACGATCTGTCGGGCTGGAAGTCCTATCCCGTGCGCCTGGACGCCACGCTGGCGCAGGGCGTGTTCCAGCTGCGGCTGCAGGTGAGCGTGGGCTATTCCTCGACCTGCCCCTGCTCGGCGGCACTGTCGCGCCAGTTGCTGGAGCATGGCTTTTTGCAGGCCTTTGCGGGCGAGCCCCTGGTGGAGCCGGACCAGGTGGCTTCCTGGCTGCGCCGGCATGGCACGCTGGCCACGGCACACAGCCAGCGCAGCGAGGCCCAGGTCAGCGTGGACCTGGCCTGTGATGGGCCGGACCTCGGCATCCTGCCCCTGATCGCCCGCGTGGAGCAGGCGCTGGGCACGCCCGTGCAGACCGCGGTCAAGCGCGCCGACGAGCAGGCCTTTGCCGCGCTCAACGGCCGCAACCTGATGTTTGTCGAGGATGCGGCGCGCCGCATACAGGCCGCACTGGAAGGCATCTACGCCCGGCCGCGCGTGCATGTGCGCCACATGGAGAGCCTGCATCCGCACGATGCCGTGGCCTGGGCATGACCGGCGAGCCGGCACCCGTTTCTCTACAACCCAAGGAGTTTTCCATGCAAGTTCTCTCGTCACTCAAGGAAGCCAAGCTGCGCCATCGAGACTGCCAGGTGGTGCGCCGCCGCGGCCGCATCTACGTCATCTGCAAGAGCAACCCGCGCTTCAAGGCCCGCCAGGGCGGCGCAAAGAACAGGCGCAAGGGATGATCCGCAAGAACCCGCGCGGCGACCTGCCGCGCATCCATGCCAGCGCCTTCGTGGACCCCACCGCCATCCTGTGCGGACTGGTGGTCGTGGAAGAGAACGTCTTCATCGGCCCCTATGCGGTGATCCGTGCCGACGAGATGGATGCGGACGGCCACATCGACCCCATCGTGATCGGTGCGCACTCCAACATCCAGGACGGGGTGGTGATCCACTCCAAGTCCGGCGCGCGCGTCAGCGTGGGGCAGCACACCTCGATCGCCCATCGCGCCATCGTCCACGGGCCCTGCACCGTGGGCAATGGCGTGTTCATCGGCTTCAACAGCGTGTTGTTCAACTGCGTGGTCGATGACGGCTGCGTGGTGCGCTACAACGCCGTGGTCGATGGATGCCATCTGCCGCCGGGCTTCTATGTGCCGTCCACTGCGCGCATAGGCCCGGAGACCGACCTGTCCACGCTGGCCCAGGTGCCCGCCGACGCCAGCGATTTCTCCGAGGACGTGGTCCGCACCAACAACGAATTGGTGCGCGGCTACAAGGCCATCCACAATGAGTTCTGACCGGCCGGGAGGGCTGCATGTCCGATTCCGCTGATCTCAAGAACCTGGGGCTGAAGGCCACGCTGGCGCGGCTGTGGGTACTGGACATCTTTCGCCACGGGGACCAGCGGCATCTGGCGGCGGAGGAGGTCTACCGCCAGCTGCATGACCAGGGCCGGGGCACCAGCCTGGCCACGGTCTACCGCGTGCTGGCGCAGCTGGAGCAGGCCGGCATGCTGCGCCAGCAGCGCTTTGCGGCGGGCAAGGCGGTCTATGAACTCGACGACGGCGAGCACCATGACCACCTGATCTGCACGCGCTGCGGCCTGGTGCAGGAGTTCCACGATGCCGTGATCGAGCAGCGCCAGAAGCTGCTGGCGCGCTCGCATGGCTTTGCCATCGTGGAGCACTCGCACATCCTCTACGGGCGCTGCATCAAGCCCGACTGCGAGCGGCTGGCGGGCCGGCCGGAGGCTACCTCTCCTTGAGGCTGCGCTGCGCACGCTCGCAGATGCGGCGCGTGGCGGGCACGGGCGATTCCTGGAGCCATTGCGCGCACAGGGCGCGCACCCAGTCGGGCCGGCTCTTGGCCGCGTCGTTGAGCCAGTTGGCCACCGAGTCCTGCACATAGGGCGAGGCATCGGCGTGCAGCCGCTGCAAAAGGGGCAGGGCGATCTCCGGCTGCTGCTTGAGCGCCGTGATATGGCTGCACCAGACGCCGCGCGGCCGCAGGGCCTCGCTGGCGAAGCGGCGCAGGCGGTCGGAGGGCCGCCTTGTCCACCGGGACAACTCGGCCACGGCCTGCGGCAGGTCGCTGGCCAGATGCGGGCGCACGCCCATCCACGACCATTCGCGCACGCCGAAATGCGCGTCATCGGCCAGCGGCTGCACCAGCTCCAGGCGTTGGCTCAGGGTCAGGCCCGGCTGCGCACCGGCCATGAAGCAGGCCCAGCCGCGCACCGTGTCAGAGCGGTGCGTGAGGCAGCGCTGCCAGCCGGCCTGGCCCAGCGCCTGCCACAGCAGGCCGCCAATGCACTCCATGCGTTTGAGAATGCCAAGCTGGCCCAGCGCCTGCGCCGTGTCCTCCAGTTGCGGCCACGCGTCGGGAAAGACGGCCTGCAGCAGCCGGGCCTGGTCCACGGCCAGGCTTTCGGTCAGCGTGGCGGTCTCGATCTCGCCCAGGGACAGGGCCTGCAGCAGTTCGGGAGTGATATCGACCGTGCGGTTGGCGCCCTTGCGCCGGGGCGTGGGCGCCGTCATGCGCTGACCTCCACGCCTGCGGCGGCCTTGGCCAGCAGCTTTCCCAACTGGCCGCGTTCGGCGGGCGACAGGTTGGAAAACAGGCCGGCGATCCATTGGCTGTGCCGGGCAAACAGCTTGCGCGCCAGCTGGCGGCCCTTGGCAGTGAGCTGCACGCGCAGCGCGCGGCGGTCGGCCGGGTCGGGCAGGCGCTCGGCCAGGGCCTCGCGTTCCAGGCCGTCCAGCAGGCCGGTCACGGTGGCGCGGGTGATGCCGGCCTGCTCGGCCAGGTGGTTGGGCGCCAGCCCTTCGCTGGCGGATTCCAGCAGGAACAGCAGCACGAAGCGCCCTTCGGACAGGCCATGGGGCGCCAGCAGCGCGGCGCAGTCACGGTCGATGCGCGCAGCCAGGGACAGGGTCTGGAAGCACAGCCGCATGCTGTCCACGTCGTCCAGCTTGCGGCGCTCGGCCTCGGCCAGCAGGGCCTGGTATTTCTGTTCGAGTTGCATGCGGCAAGCATACAGTATGGTGGCTAACCATGTGGCTGCGCCTCCAGGCAAGCAGTGGCCTGTGCGCGAAGGCTGCGCCTGCGGCGCAGCCTTCGCACGCCTATGAGCACGCCCGTGGCGCTCATCAGCAGGCCGCCCAGGCTGAAGGCCAGCAGCAGCCCATCCCACAGCGGCCGGCGCTGCAGCAGCGGCAGCCAGTCCCAGCTGTGCAGCATGGCGAACAGCCAGCGCTTGAGGCGCTGGGTGCCATCCAGCCGGCCCAGCACCTGGCCCGTGTGCGGGTCGATGTGCACCCAGCTGGCCGCGGCATCGCCAAAGACCACGCGCAGCACGGGCAGGGGCTTGTCATGGCCGCCCATCATGGTGTGCTCGGCGCGCTCGTACCAGTACAGGTCGTGCGCGGTCAACCATTCGCTGCGCAGCACGGGGGCGTCGATCAGCACGGCCGCGCGGTCCAGCAGGGCCTCGCGCGAATGGGCCACGGGCGCGGCGCTGGCGCTGTCCAGCACCAGGGGCGTACCGGCTGCGGGCTGGGCCAGCACCTCGGTGCGGCCTGCGGTGCGCAGCCAGCGCAGTTCGCGCACGGGGCCGCGCGCTGCGGCGATCAGCGACTGCGGCGTGGCGTCGTCCCCGGTCAGGCGCAGCGGGCCCTGCTGCCACCGGGCCATGTGCAGTGGTGGCGTGCCCGTGTCGAACAGGCGCCAGGGGTTCATGGACATCAGGCCGCTGAAGATCCAGGCCAGCGTGGTCAGCGCAAACAGCAGGCCCGCCACATGGTGCCAGCGCATGGCTCGGCCCGGGTAGGGCGTGCGCCGGCCGCTGCGGTAGGGCTGCCTGAACCGCCAGCGCATCACCCCGACCACGGTGCCGGTGACGGCCACGGCAATGCCGACCAGCGACAGCACGTTGACGATGTCGGCCCAGGCGCCATCAAAGGCATTGCCCCGGAACATGTACAGCCAGTGCAGCCAGGCGCCCAGGTAGTTCCAGCCGCGCTCGGTGCGCGTGGCATCGCGCACCACCTCGGCCGTGCGGCCGGAGATGTAGAGCAGCGTGCCCTGGGCATCGTCCAGTTGCACGCGGTGCAGGGGGCGGTGGATGTCCAGCGCGCGCGAGTGGCTGAAGGCATCCTCATCCACCGTGCCCAGGTAGTGCAGGCCCGTGCCGTCCCCCGCGAAGGCGCGGGCACTGGCCAGGGCCTGCGCCTCGCTGGTGGCGGGCAGCACCTGGCCGCTGGCCGCATCAATGGCCACGGGCTGGCGCCGCCCCTCGGGCGTGGCCAGGTAGCTGGCACGGCCGGCGCTGCCGGCATGCAGGCGCAGGTCCTTGAGCGGGCCGTCGATGCCGGCCGCGCGCAGCGCCTCGGCGGGCGCGAGCAGGGCGGCGTTGCCATCGAGCGGGGGCAGGTGGCGCAGCCGTTCGGCCTCGGTGAGCTTGGGGTAGCCCACATACATCATCACCATGCCCGAGACAAACCACAGCGCAAAGAACAGGCACACGGCAATGCCCAGCCAGCGGTGCAGCAGGAACAGCCAGCGTTTGAGGTGAAGGCGCATGGCGCGGCCCTCTCTCAGAACGCCACGCGCAGCGTGATATCGGCCGTGCGCGGCGCCCCCAGGTAGGCCATGGTGCTGGTCAGGCTGGCGGCATAGACGCGGTCCGTGGCATTGCGCAGCCGTGCAACCACGGTCATGCGCGGGTCGATCCGGTAGCTCAGGCCCAGGTCCAGCAGCGTGTAGGCAGGCCAGGACAGGGTGTTGGCCGCGTCGGCATAGATACCGCCCACGCGGCGCAGCCCGGCGTTGACCTCCAGCGCCGGCGTGATGCGGTAGCTGGTCCAGAGGTTGAGCACGCTGGCGGGCGTGTTCGTGGGCCGCTTGCCGGCCAGGGACACGCCGCCTTGCTGGTAGTTGTCATAGCGCGCGTCCACATGGCTCCAGTTGCCCTGGACCGACCAGCGCGGCGTGGGCGCCAGGCCCATGGACAGCTCCACCCCGCGCGAGGACTGCTGGCCCACCAGCACCGTGCGCGTGCTGTCCTGCGGGTCCTGGGTGGAGATGTTGCGGCGCGTGATGCGATAGACCGCCAGCGCCGCCGTTCCCTTGCCCTGCCAGAACGACAGCTTGCTGCCCGCCTCCACCTGGCGGCCCGTGGTCAGTCCGGTGTTGTTGATGGCGTCGGCAAACGAGGCGCCCATCAGCATGCCCGACGGCGGATCGGCCGCCGTGGAGAACTGCGCGTAGAGATTGGCCTCGGGCGTGGCATCCCAGACCAGGCCCACGCGCCCGGTCGTCGGGCTGTAGCTGCGGCTGTAGCTGGCGGGCAGCGCGGGCGTTACATCGCGGCGGTTGGTCAGGTCCACGTCGATGCGTTCATGGCGCAGGGCGGTCAACAGGTGCAGGGCCGGGGTGAGGGCCGTGCGGTTTTCCAGGTACAGGGCGGTGGTGGTGACCTTGTTGTCGCGGTCGGGCCTGAAGCCGGGTGCCATGCCGGGAATGTCGTAGAAGTTCTCTGTCGTGAAATCGTAGGGATTGACCGTGCTCACCGTGCCAGACAGGCTGTTCGGAAAGCGTGTCTGCCGGTTCACGCTCACATCCAGCCCAAAGGCCCATTCGCTGCGCCGGCCGGCCAGCTCGCCCAGGTAGCTGCCTTCGATGCGGTCGCCCACCATGCGCTGGTCATGGCGCTGCAGCAGCGCGGCCGAGCGCACCACCGCGCTGTTGTCGGGCGTGAAGCGGTAGGTCTCCACGTTGCGGTAGTCGCGCAGCGCGTCATAGGCGTAGAAGGTGTTGCTCAGCTTGAGCCGGTCGCTGGCCCGCCATTCGGTGATGGAGCGCAGCCACTGCACGCGCTGGGCGTACAGGCCGTCGGCGCTGTTGTAGTTCTTGCCGAGGGTGGCCTCGTCAATGCGCGCCTGGCCGCGCAGCGGGTTGAGCAGCGGCGTGCCCCAGTAGGGGCGGTCCACGCGCTCATGCTGGGCTTCGTAGGCCAGGGTGTGCGTCAGGCCGCCACCCAGGTCGGACAGCAGCGAGGCCGCCAGCTGCGTGGAGCGCGACTGCGTGCCGCCCACCCAACTGCCGGCATCGCGGTGGTTGAGGTCCAGGCGCAGGTAATGGGTGGTGCCCTGGCCTTCGCCGGCATCGCCCAGGCGGCGGTTCAGCCCTACGGAGGCTTCCTTGAGCCCATAGCTGCCCAAGCGCAGCTGGCCTTCGGTGAAGCTGTCGCGCTGGGCCAGTTTGGTGATGTAGTTCAGCGTGCCGCCCACGCCGCCTGCGCCATAGAGAAAGCCGGAGGCGCCGCCAATGGCCTCCACCCGGTCGTAGATCCAGCTGTCCACGGGCCGTGCCGCAATGGAGTACTGCAGGTTGATGCCGTTGAACAACTGGCTGACCGACCCCGTGCCGAAGCCCCGGTAGCTGATGCCGATGTTGCCGGGCGGGCTGTAGGCCGTGACGCCCGGAATGGAGCGCAGGATCTCCTGCGTGTCCTGGGCGCCACGCGCCTCGATGGCGGCGCGGTCCACGATGTGCACCGAGGCCGGTGTCTCGCGCGCCGTCAGGCCCAGGCGGCTGGCCGTGCCCACGGTCTTGTTGAGCGGCAGCAGTCCGTTGGCGTCGGCCGTGGCCTGGTCGGAGACTTCGACGGCGGGCAGTGCCGCCTCGGCCAGGGCCTGCGCGTGCGCGGCAGGTGCCCATGCGGCGCCCAGCGCGCAGCACAGCGCCGTGGCCAGTGGATGGAGACGAAAGGCGTGCGTGGACGCGCGCACCGGCGCCGCCATCGCGGGGAAAGGGGAAGAATTCACGAACTGACTCCGGGTCTTGCACCGCGCATGCGGTGCAGTCCTGGGCCACAGGCGCGGCACAGGCGGGCCGGGCGCGCATCAGCAGGCCCGGCGGCGATTCAAGAGAACACGGCAGTCAGCGGGGGAGGGCCGCGCGCCGGCAGCGGCGCGCGTGTGACGGAGGCAATGTGCGCCGCCACCAGTGGCAGCAGCGCGTGGGCCAGCGGCTGCTGGTGGGGCACGGCCATCGCCGGCAGGGCCGGCGGCGGTGCGCCAGCGGGCAGGCACATGGGGCAGTCGAGCTGGTGGTGGCCCATGCCAGGCGCCGCGCTGTCGCCCAGCGCCACCAGCTTGACGTCGCCGCTGGCCGTGCAGACCAGCTCGAATCCCTGGGGATGGACCAGGGGCGATGCCACGGCAACGCCCAGCGTCACGGCAAACCAGGCCAATATCAGCCGGGTGAGCCAGAACGAGGAGCGAAGCGCTTGCATGGGGCGTGATTATGGCTTGGGGGCTGGCGTCGGTGTGAACAGACTGCCGCCCAGCTTGACGCCAGCCTTCAGGCCGCGCTTGGCGAACCAGCCCTGGTTCATCTCCAGCACATAGCGCACGGGCTTGGCCGAGCAGTGCGAGTCCTCGGTCATGGGCTTCATGTCGGCCAGGTTCACGATGGTGCCGTCATCGGCCACGAAGGCGGCGGTCAGCGGCAGCAGGGTGTTGCGCATCCAGAAGCACTGCACGGCAGGCACCTCGAAGACGAAGATCATGCCCTCCTGCTGGGGCATTTCCTGGCGGAACATCAGGCCGATGGCGCGCTCGCGGTCCGAGGCGGCCACCTGGGCATCGATGCGATGGATTCCGGCCGTCAACTCCACGCGGCGCAGATTCATCTGGGGGTTGCCCTGGGGCTGTGCGCCTGCCGATACGGCGGCACCAGCCAGGCAGGCGGCCATGAGCAACCGCTGCAGCGCGCGGCGGGAAAGGGATGTGTGGAGGGGTGTCGAAGGCTTCGTCATCTTGCACATTCTGTCGCAGGGGGCGCGTGGCCGGACGCAAAAATCGGCCTGGCCGGGCCATCATGGCCGGGCGGGCGGCAAAAAGCCCGCAGTGCATTGCTGACTTGCGGGCTTTTTTGAGGGGATGCCTGCTGGCATCCCTTGGCATGGATCAGGCCACGGCCTTGTGTGCCTTCTTCGTGGAGCGCTTGGCGTGCTTCTTGCCGGAGTGCTTGCCGCTCTTGGCGACCTTGGCCTTCTTGGCTGTGTGAGCGGGAGCAGCTGCGGAAGCGGCCGTGGGAGCCGACATCGGCGCTTCGGGTGCTGCGGCGGCCTGTGCGAAGGCGCCTGCGGCAAACGAACCGGCGATCAGGACAGCGAGGAGTTTTTTCATATATGCCATTTCCTAGAAAAGCGGTAGAAGCCAAGTTGAATCAGACAACGGTGCGAAATTCTTGATGCACCGCACATGCTCAACGCGCTTACTGTATCGCCGTTGACAGGAGGGCGGCCCGATTGTCGTTAGAATTTTCTGCACCAAATTCGTGCCCGTTCCGGGCATTCACTCTTGCCTCGTGCACCAGCCAACGGAGACCCGTCCCCATGAACCGCTTCCAGCACATCCAGGTGCCGGCCGAGGGCCAGAAGATCACTGTCAACGCCGACATGTCGTTGAACGTGCCAGACCAGCCCATCATTCCTTTCATTGAAGGCGACGGCACCGGCGTGGACATCACGCCCGTGATGATCAAGGTGGTGGATGCCGCCGTGGCCAGGGCCTATGGCGGCAAGCGCAAGATCCAGTGGATGGAGGTCTTCGCGGGCGAGAAATCCACGCGCATCTACGGCCCCGATGTCTGGCTGCCCGAGGAAACCATGCAGGCCCTGCGCGAGTACGTGGTCTCCATCAAGGGCCCGCTGACCACGCCCGTGGGCGGCGGCATCCGCTCGCTGAACGTGGCGCTGCGCCAGGAGCTTGACCTCTACGTCTGCCTGCGCCCCGTGCAGTATTTCAAGGGCGTGCCTTCGCCGCTGAAGGAGCCCGAGAAGACCAACATGGTCATCTTCCGCGAGAACTCCGAGGACATCTACGCGGGCATCGAGTACGAGGCGCGCAGCGACAACGCCAAGAAGCTCATCGACTTCCTGGTCAAGGAAATGGGCGTCAAGAAGATCCGCTTCCCCGAGACCTCGGGCATCGGCGTCAAGCCCGTGTCCATCGAGGGCACGGAGCGCCTGGTGCGCAAGGCCATCCAGTACGCCATCGACAATGACAAGCCCAGCGTGACCCTGGTCCACAAGGGCAACATCATGAAGTTCACCGAAGGGGGCTTCCGCGATTGGGGCTACGCGCTGGCCGCGCGCGAGTTCGGCGCCCAGCCCATCGACGGCGGACCCTGGCTCAAGTTCAAGAACCCGCGCACGGGCCGCGACATCGTCATCAAGGACTCCATTGCCGACGCCTTCCTGCAGCAGATCCTGCTGCGCCCGGCCGAGTACTCGGTGGTGGCCACGCTCAACCTCAACGGCGACTACATCTCGGACGCGCTGGCGGCCCAGGTCGGCGGCATCGGCATTGCGCCCGGCGCCAACATGTCCGACTCCGTGGCCTGCTTCGAGGCCACGCACGGCACGGCCCCCAAGTACGCGGGCAAGGACTATGTGAACCCGGGCTCCGAAATCCTCTCGGCCGAGATGATGCTGCGCCACATGGGCTGGCGCGAGTCGGCCGACCTGGTCATCAGCGCGCTGGAAAAGGCCATCCAGAGCAAGCAGGTGACCTACGACTTCGCCCGCCTGATGGACGGCGCCACCCAGGTGTCGTGCTCCGGCTTTGGCGAGGTGATGATCTCCAAGATGGATTGACGGGCGCCCGCTCTCCATGAAAAAACCGCGCCAGGGCGCGGTTTTTTCTTTGCTGGTCGTTGAGGGATCAGCTCTTGGGCAGCGCACAGCCATCGGGCCCGCAATCCTCGCCTTGGGGCGCTGTTTGCTCGTCGGCGGTGATGGCCGCCACCTGCTGCACCCACTCGCCCAGTTGCTGCGCCCAGCCCTGTGCATCTCCCAGCCAGGGACCGATGTCGATGCGCTGTATGGCGCGCTGGCCCGGCTGCTCTGCCTCGGGGTGGTCGAACTCCAGCGCGAAGGTCGGGAAACCCTGGCCCTGGGCCAGTTCCAGCCATTCGCGCGACTGGGCGATATGGGCCTGGGTTGCGGCGCCCGAAAGGCGCTGGAAGGCGTCGGTGAAGGCCGCCACGTCCAGGCCCAGGTCCCGGGCCAGTTCCAGCAGCACGGCCGGATCGCTGATGCGCCGGCCTTCGACGTAGTGGGCCTGCTGCTGGCGCGCCAGCATGTCCAGGCCCCGGCCCGCCAGTTCCTCGGCGGCCAGCAGCGCCGTGGTGGGCGGTTCGGAGTCCAGCACGGCGCCCAGGTCGTTGAGCAGGCCGTCGAAGTAGGCCGTGCCGAAGGGCTGGCCCGTCATCTCCGCAATGCGCTGGTCGTGCGGCATCACGTGGCCGCGCCAGTCGGCCGTGATGGTGCGGGTGTGGGCGCCCGTGAGCATGCCGCCGCCATGCCATTGCAGCGTGACGCCGGGCACGCTGCGCGCGGCCTTGACCAGGGGCGCGGCGGCATAGCACCAGCCGCACAGCGGGTCGAAGATGTAGTGAAGGACAAAGGGCGGCTGCGCGGTCGTGGTCATGGCAGGAGCGGGCTGTGATGAAGGCGCCCACTGTAGCGGCTATTGGCTTGCCCGTGACGGGGCAGGGCCGCAGGCAGAATGGGCGACTGCCGCCGTGCAGCCACCGTGCTGCCATCGCCGATTCCGTCTGCATTGCCATGCGCCTCAAATCCACGCCGCCTCCGTCCGATCCGTCCGTTCTCTCTGCCCCGGCCGCCGAGCCCAGCGTCCAGTCCGTCGCCCGGCGCGGCATGCTGGGTTTTCTGCTGTTCTGGCTGCTGGTCATGGGCGTGCTGTACTGGGCCATGCAGATGTACCTGAAGCCGGCCGGCGTCAAGGTCCAGGCCGATGGCACGGTGGCCATTGCGCGTGACCGCGATGGGCATTTCCGCGTGGAAGGGGCCGTCAACGGGCAGCCCGTCATGTTCCTGGTGGACACGGGCGCCAGCATGGTCGGCGTGACCGAGCCGCTGGCCGAGCGCGCAGGCCTGGACGGCGGTGAGCCCGTGCGCTTTCGCACCGCCAATGGCGAGCGCGACGGCCGCATGGTGGTGGCCGAGCAGGTGCGCGTGGCCTCCCTGGTGGTCAGCGGCCTGCGCGTGGGCACGGGCTATACCGGCAGCACGGACAGGGATGCGCTGCTGGGCCAGAACTTCCTGCGCCAGTTCGATGTGGAAATACGCGGCGACCGCATGCTGATCCATCCGCGCGGCAGCGGGTCTTCGCCCAAGCGGTAAGTACGTAAGCAACTAAGTAACTAACTAGTTAAGCAAGGGAGAGGGACATGACAAACAACGCCTTTCGCACCGACAGGCGCAGATGGCTGCAGACGGGCGCAGCCCTGGCGGCGCTGGGCTGCACGGCCTGTGCCAGCGTGGGGCAGGGCGGTGCCTCTTCCACCGGCGCCGGTACCGGCACCGGCCTGGCCGAAGACCTGGGCGAACGCCTGGAACAGGGCGTGCAGAGCGGAGAACTGGCGAACCTGCACGCCGTCGCCGTGATGCGCCACGGCCGGCTGGCGCTGGAGCGCTATTTCCAGGGCGAGGACGAACGCTGGGGCGAGCCGCTGGGCAAGGTGGCCTTCAACGCCGACTCCCTGCACGATGTGCGCTCGGTCAGCAAGAGCATCGTCGGCCTGCTGTACGGCATGGCCCTGGCCGAGGGCAAGGTGCCCGCGCTGGACACGCCCCTGGTCCAGGCCTTTCCCGCCTACGGCGATCTGGCGGCCGATGAGGGCCGGCGCGCCATCCTGGTCTCCCATGCCCTGGGCATGACCATGGGCCTTCAATGGGACGAGGACCTTCCGTATTCCGACCCGCGCAACAGCGAAATCGCCATGGAGCGCAGCAGCGACCGCTACCGCTACGTGCTGGAGCAGCCCATCGTCGCCCCGCCCGGCGAACGCTGGTGCTACAGCGGCGGGGCCACGGCCCTGCTGGGCCATCTGATCGCGCAGGGCAGTGGCATGCCGCTGCTGGACTATGCGCGGCACAAGCTGTTTGCTCCGCTGGGCATCGACAAGGCCGAGTGGACGCCTGGCACCAACGGCGAGGCGGCCGCCGCCTCCGGCCTGCGCCTGCGGGCGCGGGACCTGGCCCGCATCGGCCAGCTGGTGCTGCAGCAGGGCGAGTGGCCGGGTGGAAGGCAAGGCCGGGCGCTGGTGCCCCGGCATTGGATTGTGCAATCCATTCAGCCGCGCGTGGACGCCTGGCCCGGCCTGCGCTACGGCCACCACTGGTACGTGGGGCAGACCCGCGCCGGCCTGGCGTACTACATGGCCATCGGCCTGGGCGGCCAGCGGCTGGTGGTCGTGCCCCAGCATTCGCTGGTGTATGCCGTCTTCATGGGCAACTACGACAGCCCCCAGCAGGTGCAGCGCGTGGGCGCCGTGCAGGGCCTGATCGCCGCTGCCTTGCGTTGACTGCCTGGCGTTGACAGCCTTGCCCTGACAGCCGAGCGCGGGCACGTCGGGCGTGCGAGAATCCCGGCTTCCAAGGTCGGCCGCATGCCCGGCTCGCGCAAGCAGGGCGCGAAGCGGGGCGGGCCGGTGCGTGTCGAGGCTCGATCCACTTTCCTGGTTCCGGTGCCGGCCCATGAGCCCCTGAGGCCATGGCGCCGGTTGTTTCTGCCTCCCGCATGATCGCCAGATCACCGTTTGCCCGTGTCCCACCGCCAGCCCATCCGCATCGCCGACCGCCACCAGTTCGACACCCTGATCGACGCCCGTTCGCCTGCCGAATTCGCGCATGACCACATTCCCGGCGCCATCAACTGCCCCGTGCTCGACAACGAGGAGCGCGCCCGGATCGGCACCATCTACAAGCAGGTCAGCCCCTTCGAGGCCAAGCGCCTGGGCGCGGCCATGGTCTCGGCCAATCTGGCGCGCCATCTGCAGGAAACCTTCGCCGACAAGCCCGCCAACTGGAAGCCGCTGGTCTACTGCTGGCGCGGCGGCCTGCGCAGCGGCTCCATGGTCACCTGGCTGCGCCTGGTCGGCTGGGATGCCCAGCAACTGGCCAACGGCTACAAGTCCTATCGCGGCCATGTGATCGAGCTGATCGACCGCCTGGTGCCCCAGCTGCGCCTGCAGGTGCTGTGCGGCGCCACCGGCAGCGCCAAGACCCGCGTGCTGCACGCCCTGGCCGAGGCCGGCGAGCAGGTGCTGGACCTGGAGGGCTATGCCAGCCACAAGGGCTCCTTGCTGGGCAACCTGCCCGGCGTGGAGCAGCCCAGCCAGAAATACTTCGAGACGCTGCTGGCCCAGCAGCTGGAGAGTTTCGATCCGTCGCGCACCGTGTACGTGGAAGGCGAGAGCGCCAAGATCGGCCGCGTGTCCCTGCCGCTGGTGCTGGTCGAGCACATGCGCCAGTCGCCCGTGATTGCGCTCGATGCCACGCCCGAGGCACGCCTGGCCTACCTGCTGCGCGACTACGCCTACCTGGGCGACGATCCGCAGACGCTGGCCGACAAGCTGGGCTGGCTCAAGGAGCTGCAGGGCAAGGAGACCATCTCGCGCTGGCAGGCCTGGGCGCATGAGCGCAGCCTCTCGCCGCTTTTCTCCGAGCTCATGGCCCAGCACTACGACCCGCACTACGAGCGCTCGCAGGAGCGGCATTTCACGCAGTGGCGCACGCGCCGCAGGGTGCAGGCCGACGACCTCAGCGAGGCCGGCATCGCCGCGCTGGCGCAGCAGATACTGGCGCTGGATGGGGCATCGGCCGCATGAAGCAGCTGGGTGGATCAGGCGTTTGAATCAGGCGTGTGAATCTGCCAGCACCGGGTACAGCGACAGCAGCAGCAGGGCGGCCATGCCCCAGTTGAAGCGGCGCAGTGCCTGCGGCGAGCGCAGCGCGCGCCCCACGGCGCTGCCGAACAGCGTCCAGACGCTGACGCTGGGATAGTTCACGATGCCCAGCACCAGGGCGGCCAGCACCAGGTTGACGAAGAAATCCTCGCGCGGCGTGTAGGTGGCAATCACGCCGATGGCCATGATCCAGGCCTTGGGATTGACCCACTGGAAGGCCGCCGCCTGCCAGAACCCGAACGGCCGGGCTCCCGCGTTGCCGCCGTCGATGCCGCCGCTGCCCGCAATCTTCCAGGCCAGCCAGACCAGGTAGGCCGCGCCCAGGTACTTGAGCGCGGTGTAGATCACCGGCAGCCGCTCGAACACCGCGCCCAGGCCCGCGCCCACCAGCAGCACCATGACCACCACGCCCAGGGTGATGCCCAGCATATGGGGCACGGTGCGGCGGTAACCGAAGCTGGCGCCCGAGGCCGTCAACATCACATTGTTGGGGCCGGGCGTGACGGAGCTGACGAAGGAGAACATGGCCAGCGGCAGCAGGAACGAGGTGTGGGCGGTATCGAAGGGCATGGTGGCAACAGGCATGGCAGGGAATCCGGCGCCCTGTCTGCGCATGCCGCAGGCCGCGGCGCCGTCAGACCATGCTAATGGCAGCGTTCGGTACAGTAGCAGTACACTTTGCCAGAACAATTTGCCAACTGGCCTGCCCATATGACCCTGACACTTGATCCCGCAGCCACGCCGAAGCAAGCGCAGGCACAGCAGACACCGCAGGCACCGCGCGCATCCTCAGATACGGCTTTCCAGGCCGCTGCGCCCTGGCGCCCGCTGCGGTCTTCCGACCTCTCGCTGGTGGACCAACTGGTGGACCACTACGGCGGCCTGATCCGCCACCACGGCCTGCGCGCGGGCTCGCGCCTGCCTTCCGTGCGTGCGCTGGCGCAAGAGGCGGCCGTGAGCCGCGACACCGTGGTGCAGGCCTATGACCGGCTGGCCGCCCAGGGCCTGGTGCATTCGCGGCGCGGCTCGGGCGTCTTCGTCAGCGCTCGACGCGCGGCCCAGGCGGCGCCCCGCGCCAGCGATGCCCTGCCTACGCTGGAGCAGGGCGCGGCCTTCGATACCGCCTTTTTGCTGCGCAGCATGTTCCGCGAGGGCATGGAGCATTCGGGGGGCGCGGGCATGCTGCCGCCGGAATGGCTGGACCAGGAGATGCTGGCCTCGGCCCTGCGCGCCGTGGGCCGCAGCACGGGGCCGAGCCTGCTGACCTACGGCGTGCCCCAGGGCTACCTGCCGCTGCGCCAGCAGATCGCCTCGGTGCTGCAGGCCCAGGACGTGCCCGCCCACCCCGAGGCCCACCTGATGACCGTGGCCGGTGTCACGCAGGGCCTGGACCTGATCGTGCGCAGCCTGGTGCGGCCCGGCGATACGGTGCTGGTGGAAGACCCGGGCTGGTTTCTCATCTTCGGCCGGCTCAACGCCCTGGGCGTGAACGTGGTCGGCGTGCCCCGCCTGCCCGGCGGCCCCGACGTGGAGGCGCTGGAGCGGCTGGCCCGCCAGCACCAGCCCCGGCTTTTCATCCTGAACACTGCCGTGCACAACCCCACGGGCCAGACCCTGTCGGCCGGCGTGGCCCACGAGGTGCTGCGCATTGCCGAGCGTCACGACTTCTACCTGGCCGAGGACGACACCTACTCCGACTTCCTGCCCGGCGTGCCCGTGCGCCTGGCCGCCATGGACCGGCTGCAGCGCGTGCTCCTGGTGGGCGGCTACTCCAAGACCCTGGCCGGCAGCCTGCGCGTGGGCTATGTGGCGGCGCACACCGACCTGATACGGCGGCTGACCGACCTCAAGCTGCTGGGCGGGCTGACCACGGCGCTGCCGGGCGAGCAGGTGGTGCACCGCGTGCTGGCCGATGGCCAGTACCGCAAGCATGTGGACCGCCTGCGCGAGCGCGTGGACCGCGCGCGCAACCGCTGCCTGCGCATGCTCGAGGCCCTGGACTGCCGCGCGCCGCACGAGCCGCAGGCCGGCATGTTCGCCTGGGTGGACTGCGGCGTGGATTCGGAGGTGCTGGCCCGCCATGCCGCGCCGCAGGGCCTGCTGCTGGCACCGGGCCTGCTGTTTTCGCCCAGGCAGGCCGCAGGCAGCATGCTGCGCATTCCCGTGCCCATGGTGGAACAGCCCCAGACCTGGAAGATCCTTGGCCACCTGCTGGCGCAGCACCGGGGCGGTGGTGGATGACTGGATGACTGGATGGTGCAGCAACGCTGCCTGACGGGAGGTTGACGCTGCCGGCGCCAGGGCATGTAAGACAGGGCATCGGGCCTCGGCGCCCCGGTAGTGCGCTGCTATCGTTCCGGGATGACTATTGAGCTTGTCTTGCCAGGGGAGGCCGGCCGCAGAGCCGGGGTGAACGACAGCCGGCCCCGACCGGGAGGCGGTGCGGCGCGCCGCCTGGCGCCGGTGCTGGCGCTGCTGCTGACAGCGGGCTGTGCCGACACGCCCGCGCCGCGCGGCAAGGTGGAGGGCGCCTCGTTCGAGCCCAGCGAAATCGTGCAGTCCGACAGCAACCGCATGGCCACCCTGGCCATGAAGGAGAACCTGGACAGCCTGATGCGCATCATGGACAAGCTGTACCTGCGCAACCCCTCCGAGTGGAAGAAAACCGCCGAAAGCCGCGAGGCCGCATCCGCCTACGTGCGCATCGCCATCACCGAGCGCCAGCCCTGGGCCGACCTGCGCGGCGCCCAGGACGTGGCCGCGCTCTCGCTGGCGCTGCAGCCCGACTTCAAGGGCGACCGCGTGGCCGCCTTCGTCCATGCGCTGGCCGACACCATCATCACCGCCCACGGCGGGCGCACCAGCTTCACCCTGGTCCATGGGCTGGACCCGCAGCTGATCTACAACGCCGCACGCAACGTGGAAGTGGCCAACTGGATTCTCAACTCACGGCGCAACGCAGCGGGCGGGCCGCTGCTGCTGTCCAACCACCTGGGCGACGACGCGCGCAACCTGAGCTTCGAGCGCGAGATGGGCAAGATCATCGGCCGGCTGGACCTGATCGCCAACTACACCACCGAGCGCTACCGGCGCTCCTTCATCGGCTACGGGCAGGGGCTGGTGGCGGGGCCCTTCATGCAGTTCCTGCCCGTGCGTTGAGGCGCGGCCTCAGAGCCTGTAGCTGAGCGTCACGGACACCGAGCGCGGTGCCCCGTAGCGCGCCAGGCCCCCCGACCATGAATAGCCAAGATCCTGGTAGTAGCGACGGTCCAGCAGGTTGTCCACGCTCAGCTGCACATGGGCATTGGCATTGACCTGGTAGCCCACGCCCAGGCCCAGCAGGGCGTAGCTGCGCTGCGTGGTCTCGAAGCCGGTTTCGCGGCGGAACATCTTGCTTTGCGCATGCAGCGATCCGTACAGGCTCCAGCGCCCGTACTCGCCGGGCAGGCGATAGCTGGTGTAGAGCTTGAGCAGGTGCTGGGGCTCGTCGGTGCTCACGCGCTGGCCGATGTTGGTGGCAATCCGGTCCTTGGTGTAGCGCGCCCGCACATAGGTGTAGCCGGCCGAAACCTGCCAGCCGGGCTGCAGCAGTCCGGACAGCTGCAACTCCAGGCCATCGCTTTGGATCTCGCCGGCCGCGCGAAAGCAACTGATGGCGCCGCTGGTGGGGCAATTGGCATCGTCACGCACGGCACGGTTGCGCTGCGTGATGCGGAACACCGAGGCGCTGGCATGGAGTCGCCCGTCAAAGTACTCGCCCTTGGCGCCCAGCTCGTAGTTGGTGCCTGTCATCGGGTCCAGGGTGTTGCCCCGCACGTCCATCGAGCTTTGGGGCTGGTAGCTCTGTGTCAGGCTGGCATAGACCGAATGCCTGTCATCCACGTCATAGACCAGGCCCGCATAGGGAACGAACCTGGCGCTCTCGTCCAGGCTGCGCTTCCAGTTGGGCGTGCCGGTGTACCAGCCCGTCGTGTCCTGCTCATACCAGCCCAGACGCCCGCCCAGAATCAGGTGCAGCGGATCGGCCAGGCTGAAGTTGCCGCTGGCGTAGATGGCTTTTTCGCGCGTCTTGCGGCCCCACAGGTCGCCATTGGCAGGCACTGAGCCGGTCCAGGGCGCGGAGTAGGGATTCCAGTTCGCAATGTCGACGATGCGCGAGGCCGACGACCCCCAGGTCTCGGCCGCATGCGAGCTGTCATTGCGGTAGCTGGCGCCCACGGCGATCTCGTGCGTGCGCCCGAACCACTCGACCGGGCCCCGGGCGCGCAGGTCGGCCACGGTCTGGCGTGTGCCGTAGCGCCAGCCCGTCTCGGACTGCTCCAGCTGTGTGGTCGATCCCGCGACGCGGCTGTTGGTGGTGTTTCGGATGTCGGAATCGGCCTCGACATGGTTGATGCCCAGCTTGACCGTCCAGCCGTTGCGCAGGCGCTGCTCCAGATCAACGAACACGCCATCGTTGTCGCGGTTCTGGAAAGACTCCGCGTTGTTGAGGAAAGTGGAGCGCGGCAGGTCCATATGGCCGCCATCGGGCAGGGTGGGCAGGCCCGTGAACACGCCTTTGGTGCGCGTGCGCTGGCGGTAGGCGCCCAGGCCCAGCGTGGTGTCTGGCGTGAGGTCCGCTTCCACGATGCCGTACAGGCTGGCATTGCGGGTGTTGGTGACATCGACAAAGCTGTCGCTGTCGCGCCAGCCGCCCACCACGCGAGCGCGCACGCTGCCGCTGGCATTGAGCGCACGGCTTGCGTCCAGCGAGGCCTGGCGGTTGTTCCAGCTGCCCAGGCCCAGCGTGGCATTGAGCAGCGGCTGGGCCGTAGGGCGCTTGCGCACCAGGTTGACCGAGCCCGAAGGCGCGCCCACGCCATCCATCAGGCCCGTGGCGCCGCGCACCACCTCCACGCGGTCATACATCAGCAGGTCGGCCGAGACATTGCGTGAATTGAAGCCCGTCACGTCCAGCGGCAGGCCGTCCACATTCACATGCTCCAGCGCAAATCCGCGCGCGTAGAAGGTGGACTCCGAATCGGTCACGGCCGGGTTCTTGGCATACAGCCCGGGCGTGACCTTGGCAATGTCCTGCAGGGTGCTCAGGTGGAAGTCATCCATTTGCTGGCGCGTCACCACGCTCACGGACTGCGGCGTCTGGCGCTGCGACAGGTTCAGCCCCGTGGCGCTGGCCATGCTGGGCGTGGTGTATGAGCCCGTGCCTTCCGTGGCGCTGCTGCGCTCCGCATCGGCCGTCACATTGACGGTCTGCAGCGTGCTGGCGGAAGACGGTGGGGTCGGGCCTGCCGCAGCAGGCAAGGGCGCGGCAGCCTTCAGTGAAAAGCCTCCGCCAGGCTGCTGCACGGCTGCCACGCCGCTGCCCGCCAGCAGTTGCTGCAATCCGGCCGACACGCCGTGGCTGCCGGTCAGCCCGCCCGTGCGCAGGCCCGCCACCAGTGCCGGGTCATAGGACAGGCTGACGCCCGCTGCGCGCGAGAAGCGATCCAGTGCCGCATCGAGCGGACCTGCTGCAATGCTGAAATCGCGCGTGAGCGCTCCGGCCTGGCCTGTGGCCGTCTGCGCCCATGCTGCGCCTGAAGGCACGAGGGTCGACATCGCCATGCCGATGACGGCGGCTTGCACAAGAGTGACAAGCGGTCGGGGGCGCCACTGCGGTTGGCTACCGGGCCTGGGCGGGTGATGACGGGACATGCTGGGTTCTCCTGGATGGAATACGGGAAAGGATTGAAGGACTCATTCCCAGGCCGTACGAAAATCCGGATCCCCTCACTTTTTCTGAAAAAAAAGTGGAAATCACTGGCCGGATGCCGGCCCCACATGAACCCACCAGCGCGTGCGCCGGCTGATGCTCACGGGCTGCGTCTGCGCGATGAGCTGCAGCACCTGCTCGGTCTGGCGCACATGGAAGGTGCCCGACAGGCGCAGGCCTGCCACGCGCTCGTCGCAACTGATGTGCCCATGGCGGTAGCGCCCCAGTTCCGCCAGAAGGTCACCCAGGCGGATGGCCCGGCCTGCCATCACGCCATCTGCCCAGTCGTCCGCACCAAAGTCCGGGGGAGGTGCCGGGGTACTGGCATCGGCCGACAGCCACCACGGCGAGCCGGGCATCGCCGTTTGCCGTGCGGCGCTGTCTGCGGCCTTTGCAGGCGTCAGCCGTACGGCGCCTTCCTGCACGCTGACAAGGGCCCGATGCTTGTGCAGCCTGACCACAAAGCGCGTGCCCAGGGCCTGCAGATCGCCGAACGGCGTGCGCACCCTGAAGGGCCGGTGGCCGGGTGCAGTCTCGTCGGCGCCCGTGGTCACCAGGATTTCCCCACGGCTGAGCACCACCAGGCGCTGCTGCGGGTCCAGCTCCGTGCGGATGGCCGTGTCCGTGTTGAGCACGATGGTGCTGCCATCGTCCAGCCTGACGGTGCGCTGCTCGCCCACCGAGGTGCTGGCGCTGGCCAGCAGGCGCTGCCAAGGCGTGTGGCTGTAGGCCATCCAGCCCGTTGCCGTGGCGATTCCGGACAAGGACAGCAGCTTGAGGGCGCGGCGGCGCGAGACGCTGCGGGACTGGCGCATGCGCTGCGCTGCATCCAGCGTGTCCAGTGCCAGGCGTTGCGGCATGCGGCCAAAGTCGGTCCTCAGTGATTGCACCCGATCCCAGGCCAGGGCATGGGCGGGCTGCGCATGCAGCCATTGCTCGAAGGCCTGCCGTGTTGCGGGGCTGGGCGTGTTGAAGTCCAGCCGTACGGACCACTGGATGGCTTCGTCGATCAGGCCGGGCGAAAGATCGCTGCTCATGCCCCGAAGCGCAGCGCGTAGCAGTGGCGCAGGGCCGTGGCGATGTAGCGCTCGGCCGTGGCCAGGGACACGCCCAGTCGTTCGGCGATCTGCGGGCAGGTGAGTCCTTCCAGCTGCGCCCACAGAAAGGCGCTGCGCACGCGGGGCTTCAAGGCATCCAGCATGCGGTCTATGGCGACCAGGGTTTCCAGGAAGATCAGCCGGCTTTCCGGCGAGGGGGCCTGCGCCTCGGGCATGAGGGCCAGGGTTTCCAGCCAGGCACGTTCCAGCTCGCGACGGCGCCAGTGGTCCACCAGCAGGCCATGGGCAATGGTGCTCAGGTAGGCGCGGGGCTGGCGCAGGCCGGTTGCGTCAGGGCCGGGTTGGCGGGTGAGCAGGCGCATGAACACGTCCTGCGCCATGTCGGCCGCGTCGAAGGAGTCGCCCAACCGGCGCCGCAACCAGCCCTGCAGCCAGTTCTGGTGGCTGTGGTACAGGCTTTCCACGCTGGTTGCCGCCTTGGCGGACTGGGAAATCTGCGCGTCCATGGAGCGTCCATTCAACGAATGCAATCACGGGGCTCGTCATGCATTGCGAAGGGCTGGCGGCGGCTGCGTCCATGGCGTGAGCTAACGAGAAAGGCGTGATTATAGATTTGGTAATGAGAATGAATCGCAAATGAGGCGCAGGCACAACCATTCGCACGCGGGCAGGCCGCGCGCGAGGCAGCATGATCCGCATCAGCCGTTCAGCTGCACAGAACGATGGTGACCAGAGCGGAGGTGTCTTCGATGGCGCGTACCGCATGCGCCATGTTGGCCGGCAGGTGCATCAGCTGGCCGGCCTGCAGGGACTGGCGGCTTTCGCCGAGCATCACCTCCAGCTCGCCTTCCAGGCAGTGCAGGCTGACGCTGCCCGGCACCTTGTGCGGCGGCAGCGACTGGCTGGCGCGCAGCACCACACGGATGACCTCCATGTCCTGGGACTTGAACAGGGCGCAGGTCCGGGCACCCGCCAGCCGCGCACCAAACGGCAGGACATCGATGGCTTGAGCGGTCAGTGCAAAGGGGGTGGCCATGGCGGACCTCCGGGCGTTGGCGGGCAATACTGCCATTGTCCTCCGAAGCACCGCAATCCATCAACCGCAGCTGTGTGACAGCAGGGGCTTGTGCAGGGTCTCAGCCCGGCACGCTGGCCTCCACCAGCAGGGTCAGCAACTGCAGCGACTCCTGCCAGCCCAGGTGACAGGCCTCGGCGGGAATGACGGCGGGCACGCCTTCCTGGGTCACATCCATTTCAGTGCCGCAGAACACCTCGCGCAGCGTGATGGTGGTGATCATCTCGCCAGGCAGTTGCGGGTCGTCGAAGCGGTCGGTATGGCGTACCAGCTGGCCAGGCTCCAGGTCCAGGAACTCCCCGCCGAAGCCGCTTCGCCCGCCCGTGGACAGATTGACGAAGGCCATGCGGTAGCGCCCGCCGACCCGGGCGTCGAACTCGGGCACCTCGCAGATGTAGCCGTGGGGCGGCAGCCATTTGGCCAGGGCAGCGGCCGTGGTGAATGCCTGGTACACGCGCTGCGGCGGTGCCTTGAGGATGCGATGAAGCCGGATGGTGTGGACGGTGTGGGACATGCGGAACTCCTTGGCATGGTGTCGTGCAAGGCTGCCAGCCTCGCACCGATGCAGTCCTTGCGCAAGAGGCGGGACATGGAGCCTGACGCAGGATTCAATGATTCATAAATCGAATCCTTGCTTGGTTTTAAAGAATTGGACTTGAATCATTGACGCCCGCACCATGGCGGCGAGCGCTGGACACACAGCGCCGCTTTCCATAGGAAACAGGATAGGAAACAGGAGACAAGCAAATGAAGCATTCCCCGTTGCGCAGGGCCCTGGCCCTTGGCGCTATCAGCACCATTGCGGCCGTGGCCGCGCCCTCCGTGTCGGCGCAGGGGGGTTACCCCTCCAATCCCATCACCCTGGTCGTGCCGTTCGCGGCCGGCAGCGGCACGGACGCCGTGGCGCGCCTGGTGGCCACCCGGCTGGGCGAGCGGCTCAAGCAGCCCGTGATCGTGGACAACAAGGCCGGCGCCAATGCACAGATTGCCGCCAACCATGTGGCCAAGGCCAAGCCGGACGGCTACACGCTGTTCATGACCACCAACACCTCGCACTCGGCCAACCCCTGGCTGGTCAAGGGCCTGAAGTACGACCCCGTCAAGGATTTCACGCCCGTGGCGCGCGTGGGCGAGCTGCCGTTCGCGCTGCTGGTCCACCCCTCCGTTCCTGCCAAGACCGTGCAGGAACTGATCGACTACGCCAAGGCCAATCCCGACCGCCTGTCCTACGGCACGCCCAACAGCACCTCGCTGGTGGCCTCGGAAACCTTCAAGTACGTCACGCACGCCCAGATCACTTCGGTGCCCTACAAGTCCAGCCCGCAGGCGCTGACCGACCTCATGGGCAACCAGATCCAGGTCTATGTGGCCGACCTGGGCTCGGCCTGGGGCACGATCAAGACCGACCGCGTGCGCACCCTGGCCGTGACGGCGGCCAAGGGTTCGACCCTGCTGCCCAATGTGCCGGCCATCGGCAAGACGCTGCCGGGCTTCGACATCACTTCCTGGAACGGCATCTTCGGCCCGGCCGGGATGCCGGCCGAGATCACCGAGCGGCTGAACACCGAGCTGCAGGCCATCCTCAAGGACAAGGCCGTGCAGGAGCAGCTGGCCCAGGTCGGCTTCGAGGTCTGGCCCACGGCCACGCCTGCCGAGTTCGCCACCTATGTGAAGGACCAGATGGCCCGCTGGGGACAACTGGTCAAGCAGGCCGGCATCGAGGCGCAGTGAGGGAGACCGGCATGCAAGAAGCGCAGCAGGGACAGCAGGAGCAGCAGGGACAGCAAGGCCCTCTTGCAGGGGTGAAGGTGCTGGACATGACCTCGGTGGTCATGGGGCCCTTTGCCACCCAGATCCTTGCGGGCCTGGGGGCCGAGGTGATCAAGGTCGAATCGCCCGAGGGCGACAACATGCGCCACGTCGGCCCCATGCGCAACCCCGCCATGGGCCACATCTTCCTGCAGGCCAACCAGGGCAAGCGCTCCGTGGTGCTGGACCTCAAGCAGGGCGCCGCGCGCGAGGCCCTGCTGCGCCTGGCCGAAGGCTGCGACGTGCTGGTCAGCAACGTGCGGCCCCAGGCCATGGCGCGCCTGGGCCTGGCCTACGAGGACGTGGCGGCGCGCAACCCGCGCATCATCCACGTGAGCTGCTGCGGCTTCGACCAGCGCGGCCCCTACGCGGCCAGGCCCGCCTATGACGACCTCATCCAGGGCGCCACCGGCGTGCCCTGGCTGGCGCAGCAATACGGCGGCGGCGAGCCGGCCTATGCCCCCATGACCCTGGGCGACCGCGTCACCGGCCTGCACGCGGTCTATGCCGTCACGGCCGCCCTCTATGCGCGCGAGAAGACCGGCAGGGGCCAGGCCGTGGTCGTGCCCATGTTCGAGGCCATGACCCAGTTCATCCTGGGCGACCACATGGCGGGCCTGTCGTTCGAGCCACAACTGGGCGGCCCCGGCTATGCGCGCCTGCTCACGGCCCACCGCAGGCCCTATCGCACCAGCGACGGCCACCTGTGCGTTCTCATCTACAACGACAAGCACTGGCACAGCTTCTTCAACGCCATAGGCCAGCCCGAGCGCATGGCCGAGCCCATCTTCGCCACCCACAGCCAGCGCGCGCTGCACATCGATGCCGTCTATGCCGAAGTCTCGCGGCTGATGGCAGGGCGCACCACCGCCGAATGGCGCACGCTGCTGGACGCGGCCGATGTGCCCAACATGCCCATGGCCTCGCCCGAGGACCTGATCGCCGACCCCCAGCACCAGGCCACCGGCTTCGTGCACGAGATAGACCACCCCAGCGAAGGCCGGCTGCGCACCACGGCCAGCCCCACGCGCTGGAGCGCCACGCCGCCCGCAGAACGCGCCGCCCCCGCGCCGCGCCTGGGCGAACACACCCTGCAGGTGCTGCGCGACGCGGGCCTGACCGAGGCCGAGCTGGCCGCCCTGCAGGCCAGCCGCGCCTGCAGCCAGGCTGCCGCGCTGCAAGACGCCCCACCACAAACACAAGCACAGGCACAAACAGAAGGAAACCGCCCATGCCCCGCTACCTGATCCGCGAACAAGACGTGCCCGGCTACAGCCCCGCCAACCACCACGGCACCGTCAACCGGCGCCTGGTCAGCGCCGCCAACGTGGGCGCGCGCCACATGGAGCTGGTACTGGGCACGCTGGAGCAGGGCGGCGGCGCGCTGCCCCATGCCCACCCCGGCATGGAGCAGGCCTGCTACCTGCTGGCCGGCACGGCCGAGGTGGAAATCGACACCCCGGACGGCAAGGAACGCTTTGCCATGCAGCCCGGCGACACCTGCTTCTTCCCCGAGGACTGCATGCACATCTTCCGCGTGACCAGCGCCGAGCCCGTGCGCCTGCTGGTCTTCTACAGCCCGCCCTACGGCGAGAACCCCGAGCGCGTGCGCCGGCCGGCAGCCTGAGCCCCGTCACCCCACAGACACGACAAGCGAACAGCAACAAGCAACGGAGAACACACCATGGACTTTCTGTGGAACGAAGAACAGGAACAGATACGCGACGCCGTCGAGCGCGCCTGCGCCCCCTTTGACGCCGACTACTGGCTGCGCAAGGACCACGAAGGCGGCTTCCCGCACGACTTCCACAAGGCCCTGGCCGACGCGGGCTGGCTGGGCATTGCCATGCCCGAAGAATTCGGCGGCGCGGGCCTGGGCATCAGCGAAGCGGCGCTGATGATGCACACCATCTCGGCCACGGGCGCGGGCCTGTCGGGCGCCTCGGCCGTGCACATGAACATCTTCGGCCTGCACCCCGTCGTCGTCTTCGGCACGGACGAGCAAAAGCGCCGCTGGCTGCCCCCGCTGATCGCGGGCACGGACAAGGCCTGCTTCGGCGTCACCGAGCCCAATGCCGGCCTCAACACCCTCAAGCTGCAGACCCGCGCCGTGCGCGATGGCGACGTCTACGTGGTCCATGGCCAGAAAGTCTTCATCTCCACCGCCCAGGTTGCCAACAAGATCCTGCTGCTGGTGCGCACCAAGCCCGTGGAAGAGTGCAAGGGCACGGAAGGCCTGAGCCTGTTCTACACCGACCTGGACCGCGAACGCATCGAAGTGCGCGAGATCGACAAGCTGGGCCGCAAATGCGTGGACACCAATCAGCTGTTCATCGACGGCCTGCGCATCCCCGCCGAGGACCGCATCGGCGAAGAGGGCAAGGGCTTCTCGTACATCCTGCACGGCCTCAATCCCGAGCGCATCCTCATCGCCGCCGAGGCCGTAGGCCTGGGCCGCGCCGCCCTGGCGCGCGCCACCCAGTACGCCAAGGAGCGCGTGGTCTTCGACCGTCCCATCGGCCAGAACCAGGGCATACAGCACCCGCTCGCCCAGGCCTGGATGGGGCTTGAGGCGGCCCACCTCATGGTGCAAAAGGCCGCCTTCCTCTACGACAGGGGCCTGCCCTGCGGCGCCGAGGCCAACGCCGCCAAGTACCTGGCAGCCGAAGCCTGCGCCAAGGCCTGCGAAACCGCCATCTTCACGCACGGCGGCATGGGCTACGCCAAGGAATACCACGTGGAGCGCTACATGCGCGAATCCTGGATCCCGCGCCTGGCGCCCGTCAGCCCCCAATTGATCATGTGCTTCATCGCCGAAAAGGTATTGGGCTTGCCTAAATCGTATTGACCCCTTGAGTCGCTTCGCGCCTTCCCCCTTCTCGCTGCGCGGAGGGGGACGACACCCTCGGTGCGGGGCGGCCCTTCCTCGGTGTCTCAAAGTTGAGGTGCGCGGGTTTTGTGGCTGCGAACCATCTGAAGTCCCATGATTTATCAATCTGTATTTCAGAGGTAGCCATGGTGCAAGATGCCATCTCGCTTGCTCCTCATCCGCCGCCTCTCATGAAGACCCACCTGCTGCGCTATTTCGTCGCCCTGGCCGAGGAACGTCACTTCGGCCGCGCGGCCCAGCGGCTGTGCATCACCCAGCCGCCGCTGAGCATGGCGCTCAAGACCCTGGAGCAGGACCTGGGCGCCAGCCTCATGGACCGCGACGCCAAGAACGTGCGCCTCACCCCTGCGGGCGAGGCCTTCCTGGTCGAGGCACGCAAGGTGCTCGCCCAGCTGCAGCATGCGGCCGACGTGGTGCGCGGCGTGGCCGAAGGCATGCAGGGCCGGCTGGACGTGGGCATCACCGGCTCCATGGTCTACCGCCAGGTGCCGGACTTCTGCCGTGCCTTCCGCGCAGAACGCCCCCTGGTCGAAGTCTGCCTGCATGAAATGTCCACGCGCGAGCAACTGCAGGCCATTGCCAGCGGCCAGATCGACTGCGGCTTTCTCAACATAGCCACCCCGCCAGATGGCCTGCAGACCCTGTCGATTGGCGAGGAACCCTTTGTCTGCTGCCTGCCCGCCACGCATGCGCTGACCCGGCAGTCCGACATCGACCTGCGCGAACTGGCCCGCGACACCTTCGTCATGTTCGCCCGCGAAGTGGCCCCGGCCAACTACGACAACGTCATCGCCTGCCTGCAGCAGGCCGGCATCCACCCCCACACCCGCCACGCAGCGCGCCAGTGGCTCACCGTCATGGCTCTGGTCTCGGCAGAGCAGGGCGTGGCCCTGGTGCCCAGCTGCATGCAGCGCGTGGGCATGAACGGCGTGGTGTTCGTGCCGCTGCGCGGTCCGCAGCAGGCCATGACGCCCGCTGTCATGGCCTGGCGGGCGGACCAGCCTGCGGCGGTGCTGGAGGCGTTTATTGAGCATGTTCGGCGTCTGGTATTGAGAGAGTCGAATGGGCTTTGACACAGATGGGTTACGCCTTTTGAGGCCCTGGCCAAACGTTTTCTGTTGTCGCCTGCAGATACATCGCTCTTCTGAATATGGTAGATCGAATAATAGGATTGGTCTTATTGCCTTAGCCATTATTGCGTCCTAGCCTTGCATTGCGCAATTTTGCGCAATATTGAAGGAGATGCAATCATGCGAGAAAATTTCATCGGATCTGTTCTTTGCGTTTTACTTTCTGCAACTGCTTTGTCAGCCAGTGCAGAAGTACTCTCCGAGGCAAAAACCGTATCTGCGAATAGCTATGGGACCAAGATTCCGCTCGGTATTTTTGGCGCTTCTGGAAACTATGGGGATTCACTCAAAGCAATTGACGGAAATGCCGGTACATATTGGAATTCCAATGGATTTTCAACCCAGTGGATTGCCTTGGATCTTGGGTGGGAAAGGAATTTTTCTCTTATTCGTTTGTTGACGGTGCAAAGTCCTGCAGGGGATACAAATCATCGGATATGGGGAAGAACCAATGGAGGGAAAATGATCTTCCTCGGCGCAATCACGAGTTACACGAGTGGTGGTCTTTGGTTGGAATTTCAGAATCGCCGCCCAGACCCTGTGCGAGTTGTCTATGTTGAAACAATATCATCACCATCTTGGGTGGCATGGGCTGATATTGAGATATATCAATAGATGTTGATTCTTGGAAAAGCCTGAGCCTCCTGAATTCTTATTCCTGTTGAGAATTTATTGGGAAAATTGAGGCTGTTTTTTATTGTGGCTATGCAAAATTGGCCAAATACCTCCCCACGTTGAAAAAGCATGCTCACTGTATTTTTTAATTCTTTGAGTTTTCTGGCTTATCTTTGGCAATATTGATGTTGTTTTCTAAGAGAAAATTCAATTCTGCAGATATATCTGCATCTGAGTATGCGGTATTTGCGTTAGCGGGGATTTTCCTGGCGGTAGGACTTGCGTTCTATAATGGTGATATTGAGCTGCCCAGATTGTTGTATATATTGCCGTGGATTGTGGGATTTATATTTTTGATCTTTGCCCTCGCACGTGTTATTTCCGGGATACTGACTAGCGCAAACCTGCCTTTGCTTTTATTTGCCTTGCTGTTGGTATTTGGCGTTTGTTTCTTTGCACTGAAGTCCACAAGCACCGGATTCATCAGGCACGACGAAATATATAGCTGGGGAATGTGGGGTGTGCAGCATTTTTTGGGTCAGCCCTATGACACCTACTACACTCAGGCTCCGTATCCTCAGTTTTTTGCATATGAACTTGGCTCCGTATTCCTGGCGCAAGGCAATCACGTATCACATTTCGCTGCGAAGCTTGTGTGTGGAATACCGGCTCTCGTTATCGTTATTGCATTTTCCGATCTTGTTGCAAGGAGCTCCAGCCAACTCATCAACTGGCTGACATTGCTGCTCACTTTCGGAGCATTGGCAAGTTTTGGAAATCTGCTGTTTTGGGCCTATGCCGATCCGCTTGCTACGGCATTGATTCTATTGAGCTTCACGCTCTTGTTGCAGTATTCCGAGAAGCCTGCCAAATTGCGTCCCTTAATGCTGTCGCTGTTCTGCGGTTTGTTGGCATCTCTCACCAAACAACCCGGATTGGTCTGGTGCCTTGCCTCGCTTCCCATGCTGATAATCTATGGCGTGTGGCGTTGGAAATGGCGGCCTGCGGCATTGGCCGCGTGCATTGTAGCGATGCTGCTCGCGGCAATATGGCCCCTCTTTGTTGCCCCGGAGTTCACGGGAAATCAAGGGGTGCTTGATATCGTGAAGAAAAATGGCGGATGGATGGCGTCAGTCATGCTATCCCTGAAAAAGTACATCGTCGATTCCCCGGATATAGGCATGCTTCTCATTGGGGCGATGCTGGTCTCCTTGTTTTCAGGTAGGGGCAGGGTCTTCTGGATTCTTTGTGTCCTGCCATTTCTGGCTGTTTGGTTTACCGTAGGTGCTTATGAACAACGCCATGGAATCCATGTTCTGTTTGTGTCCACGGCTCTTGCCAATTATCTGCTGATTAAAAGATATCCATGTATTGATGGTATTTCAAGACAACCAAGGATCTTCAATTTTCAAGAGAGAATTCCAACGGATACGATTTGCGTGGCGGTGTCTGTAGTTCTGTTGACTTCATCCGTATATCTTGCATATCAGCGGAATTATTCAAATCTGCAAGATGGGAATAAAGCAATTTTCATATCTCAATTTGGAGACGAATCAAATGATGTGTACCGAGATATCATAGATAATCAGCGAAGAATTTTTGTTGTCAGCAACTATCAATATGGTATGTTCTTCAACAGGACCATCATTGGCCGGCCAGAGCTACACAGGAGTGTGTTGAAACCCAAGGAGTTTCTTGAAGAACTTGCCAATTTCAAACCTGAATATATTTTCGATGCGGGAGAATGGACTTACGGCCCTTATTCTTCTCATCTGCGCGAACTGATTGAGGTTTGCCCGGATGCCTTTTCCTTGAGAAAGAAAAACGATTTCTCGCCTTACTCTGCAATCTACCAAGTTGACAGTCAGGCGCTGGGCACTGAGTGCACTTCCCGCTTTGACAGTGCCCCTCTGTAGTCGGCGATCGACTCTGCCCACGTGCCCATGTGCCCACGTGTCAGCTTCAGTCCGATGGCACAGCGTCGGTACTGCCCAGAATCTCCGCCACCTTGAGCGCCAGCGCATCCAATGTGAACGGCTTGGTCAGAAGCTGCGTACCGGGGTGCAGGTTTTCCTGGCTGAGCGGAGATGCCTCGGTGAACCCGGTGATGAAGAGCACCGGCAGGTCGGACCGGGCCAGGCGCGCCTCGTCGGCCAGCTGCTTGCCGTTCATTCCGCCGCGAAGCCTCATGTCCGTGATCAGCATGTCCACCCGGGTTCCGGCGCGCAGTACCTGCAGTGCGGCGGCTGCATCGGCCACGGCAAGCACCGTGTAGCCCAGGTCGACAAGCGCCTCGTCGATGAGATGGCGGATCGGGGCTTCGTCATCCACGACCAGCAAGGTCCTTTGGGCAGGAACGACTACCTGCCTTGCCGCATCGACCGCGCGTTCTGCAACGGGCGCGGCGTCGCACCTGGGCAGATACAGGCAGACCGTGGTGCCCTGGCCCGGCTGGGAGAAGATCCTGACCGCTCCTCCCGATTGCCGCGCGAAGCCGTAGATCATCGACAGCCCCAATCCTGTTCCATGGCCCACCGGCTTGGTGGTGTAGAACGGCTCGAAGGCGCGCGCAATGGTCTGCTCCGACATGCCGGTGCCCGTATCGGTGACGCACAGCGACACATAGCCGCCCGGCGGAAGATCCCACTCCCGGGCTGCCGCCTCTTCAAGCTCGATATTGGCTGTCCTGATGGTCAGCCGGCCGCCTTCGGGCATGGCATCGCGGGCGTTGATGCACAGGTTCAGGATGGCGTTCTCCAGCTGCGTTCCATCGATTTGCGCATGCCACAGATGGGCTGCCGGCACGATGTCGATGTCCACGCTGGCGCCCACGGTCCTGCGCAGCAGGTCCTCCCAATCGGCCAGGAGCGCGGCCATATCGGTGGGCTTGGAGTCCAGGATCTGCCGGCGCGAGAACGCAAGCAGCCGCTGCGTGAGCGTGGCGGCGCGCCGCACCGCCCCCTGCGCTCCATGGATGAAGCGCGTGAGGTTGTCCACCTGGCCGCGCGCCAGCATCCGCTGCAGCAGCTCCAGATTGCCCATGACGGCCGCCAGCAGGTTGTTGAAGTCGTGCGCAAGGCCGCCCGTCAACTGGCCCACGGCCTCCATCTTCTGCGACTGGCGCAGTTGCTCCTGCACCTTGGCCAGCGCTTCGGCCTTGGCCATTTCGGAGGTGATGTCGCGGCCCACCGCGTTGATGCGGCCTGCCGCCGAACGCGTGGACCAGGAGATCCAGCGGTAGCTTCCGTCCCGATGGCGATACCGGTTATCAAACCTGGCATGCGCCATGCCTGTGGCCAGCTCCTGCGTGTCCTGGATGGTGCGCGCCAGATCCTCCGGATGGATGAGATGAAAAAGCGTTGTGCCCAGCAGCTCGTCTTCACGCCAGCCCAATACCTCGGTCCAGGCCGGGTTGACCGCAGTGATGATGCCCTCGAACGTGCAGCGCATCATGATGTCGGATGACAGCTGCCACAGCGCGTTGCGGTCGGCCGTGCGCTCTGCCACCTGTTCCTCCAGCGTGGCATTCAAGCGCTCCAGCGCGGCCTGGGCCTGCTTGCGCTCGGTGATGTCGGAGGCCGCTCCCAGCCAGCCGGTGATGGCGCCTGCGGCATCGAACAGCGGCACGGCGCGCGAGAACGCCCAGCCCACGCTGCCATCAACCCGGTTCACCCGGTGCTCGATCACGTAGTCGGTCTTCGTGCGGATGGCCCGCGCGATCTCCGCGCGCACCAGGTCGCGGTCCTCCGGGGGGATGTAGTCTTCCAGCCAGTTCGTGTTGGACGCCTGCGTGTCGGGGATGAACCCGCCGCCTGCCAGCTGATGCAGCTCACTCCAGTCCGCACTGATGGAGTAGCGCACTTCCGAGGAGGAGCGCACCAGCGCATCCAGCCGTTCCTCGCTCTGGCGCAACATGTCCAGCGCGCGCCGTTCCGCATCGATGTCCAGAATGGCGATGGCCGTGGCCACGACTTCCTTGTCCGCATTGCGCAGCGGCACCCCGAACACGCGCGTCCATACCTCAAGCCCCTGGGGCGTGTCATAGACACAGTCAACGCCCGGCACCACCAGCTCACCGCGGAACGCGCGGGCGGCCACAAACTGGTCGCGGGGGACGGGCTTGCCCTCCTTGTCCCAGCTGCGCCAGCGCCCCCGGTCCTCCTCGGCCGACAGCAGCGAAGGGATGGGGGTGTCCGGCAGGAAATGGCGGTAGGCCGGGTTGGACATCAGCACCTTGCCGCCCTTGCTCACCAGGCACAGGCCTATCGGCAGATGCTCGATGAAATCCGAGAACAGCGTTTTTTGATCCGCGACCTGCGCATCGAATGGGTCCTGATCGCTGGCGCCCACGCCCTGCACGGCGCTGGCATTGCCCGCCGTGGCAATCGCCAGCTGCGCCCGCAGCCGGGCGTTTTCCTCGCGAAGCAGGGCAATCTCTTCGGACTCTTGGATCATGGGGGGGGTGGAGCGGGGCGTTGGGTGGAGGAGAGGGGCAGCTCGCCGCTGGCGGGGACGGCGATGCTGCCTGGGGATCATAGCTGTGACTGCTGGTGCGACCGATGTTGAGGCTGCAGTCCTTTGTGCGGCAATTCTTGTGGGCTTTCGGCCTCCCAGGGACTATTGGGTTGAACTGGCCGTGCAATGGGCTGAATTTGGTTCCCCAATGACTGATGAATCGGTCGACGAACGCTCTAAATGTGCCGTTGAAAATATGGAAGTCGAGAACCTTATTGGGAAAATGGCAAAAGAATGCATATTTTCGCCAATTTCTCGAATATGAATCAAACAAATCGGCAATGAATGATCTGCCCCGTCGTGCAGGCCATGGCTGAAGGGTGGCGGCGAGAGGGCTTCCCTGCAGGAAACGTGCCGCAGGCACCGCCGCTGCTGTGACTTTCATGTCACACAGCACAGCTGTCACGAAGAATACTTATGTGTTGCCTAGAGTTCCCGCAGCGGTGGCAGGAGGCTACCGTCATTCTCATTAATAAGTTCAGTTCGTATCTCGCCAATGAAAAATCAAAAAACGTGCTCGCGCATTCTGGGACTCGCGATGGGCACATTCTTCGCCTCTTCTTCCAGCTTGGCCTTGGCACAATCTTCCGTCACCATTTTTGGTGTGGTGGACGTCGGCGTCACCATTGCCAAGTCCGGCAGCAACAGGCTCAATGCACTGAACTCCAGCCAAGGCAAGACCAGCTTGCTTGGCTTGCGTGGCACGGAGGACCTCGGCGGCGGCAACAGAGCTCAGCTCTGGCTTGAAGGCGGCCTCAACCCCGATGTCGGCACTGGCGGCAGCAGCGGCTCCCTTGGCTTCGAGCGCCGCTCCACGATCGGGCTGAGCAACAATTCCTGGGGTGAAATCCGGCTGGGTCGCGACTACACCCCCAGCTACAACATCTTCACCGCTTTCGCGGGCCCCGACACCACCACCGGTGTGCAGGCCAATCTGTTCCAGACGATCCGCCAGACTGCCTACAACGCCGCCAGCCAAAGCGGCGTGGTCGACCGCACGCGCATCAGCAACGCCGTGGGCTACTTCCTGCCGAGCGACTTGGGCGGTGTCTATGGCCAGTTCTCGGTTTCCTTTGGCGACGAGAACGCCTCCGGCTCTGGCGCAAGCAAGGCCCGCAGGTACATAGGCGGCAACCTGGGCTATCGCTCTGGCCCGCTGAACGTGGGTATCGGCTACGGCAGGATCGACGGCACCGCAGCCGTGGCTTCGCCCAGCGCCATCGCCGCAACCAGCGATCTCGAAGACCTGGTGCTGGGCGCCTCGTACAACTTCGGCAGTTTCCTGCTCAATGGCGGATACAACAGCCTGAAGTGGGAGCCCGTCAACGGCGCAACCTCCGGGAAGGTGGACGGTTTCTACCTGGGCGCGACCATCCCCATGGGGCCAGGCAGCTTGCGCGTCAAGTACGCCAGCGCCAAGTTCAGCGGCAACGCCTCAGCCCTCACGCGCAGCGGCGGCAAGGCCGACAAGTATTCGATCGGATATGTCTACGACTTCTCCAAGCGCACCTCTCTGTACGCAGGGCTGGCGCGTGTCAACAACAAGAACGGCGCCAGCGTCGGCCTGATCGGCGGCCCTGCGGGTGTGGCCAACGCCGGCTCGACCGGTGTTGATCTGGGCATCAGCCACTCGTTCTGAGCGGCACAGCGCCTTTTCCAGAAACGAAGCCTTCAAGCTTGGGCAGGCCCTTGCCACGCAGGGCCTGCCGATCTGCCTATCTGCCTATCTACCTATCAGGCTTGCCTCTTCTTCTCAAGACCTACTCGCCATGCGCCCCCCCACTTCTTCTTCCTGCCTGATGGCAGTGATCGCCGCCGCGGCTGCCTTGCTGAGCGCCTGCGCCGACACCCGCCCGATCCAGGCCGCCGGCTCCGAGACGGTGACGCAGACCACCGGCGTCGGCAGCATCCGCGCCACCGTCACACGCCAGGACGTCCAGTTCGACGACAGGTTCTATTTCCCCTACGAAGGCCAACACCCCGCCACCAAGGCCGATTTCCCCAAGGGCTTTCTGCCAGCCTACGGTTCGGGCCTGGCCTTGAAGGGCAGGCATGCCGACGGCACGCTGGAGTTCTATGCCATCACCGATCGCGGCCCGAACGCGACCACCGGCCCGGTCACGCAGATCACTGACGGCTCCAATCCCGCGGGCTTTGCCAGTTCCACGGTGTTTCCTTCGCCCAACTTCACTCCGTCCATCGGCGTGATCGCCCTGGGAAAGGACGGAGCCAGGCTCGTCTCCACCCTGCCGCTCAGATTCAGCGCCACACAGAACGCCAACGGCCGCGTGCAGCCACGGGGCATCACAGGCAACACGGGCGAGCAAGTCCTGGACGACTCCTTCACCTATCCCGGCAAGGCCAAGGGCTACAGCGAATTCGGCCTGGACACAGAATCCGTGGTGGTGGATGCCGCACGCAATGTGCTGTGGGTGTCCGACGAATACGGACCCTTCATCGTGAAGATCGAGCCGGCCACCGGCATCATCCAGAAGAGATACGGGCCCGGCACTGGCGCGGCCGATCTGCCGGCCATTCTCGCCAAGCGCCGCGCCAACCGTGGCATGGAGGGGCTGAGCATCGATGCGGCCAGCGGCAAGCTGCACGGTTTCCTGCAAAGCCCCCTGGACGACGGCAAGGCCGACTACACCACCGCTGCCGTTGCCGACGCCACAGGCAAGTCGGAGAACGTGCGCGACTACGCTCGCTTTGTGCGCTGGGTGGAGTTTGACCCGACCACCGAGAAAACCCGCCTGTTTGCCTTGCCCGTGGACAGCCGCTGGTACAACCAAGGCAAGACCGGCAATGCCAAGCTGGGTGATGTGGTCTCACTGGGCAAGGGGAAATTCATCGCCATCGAGCAAGGCACGGGCAAGGACAAGAAAGTCTTCAACGACCTGGTTCTGATCGAGTTTCCGGCCAACGCCACCGACATCACCGCGCTGGGCTCCGACCTGGAGAAGAGCAGCCTGACTGGCAAGCCGGTCAATGGCTCGGACTATTCCAAGGTCGTGACGCTCAAGAAGACCCGGCTCTTCAACCTGAACGCCACCGGCTGGGTGGCCGAGAAGGCCGAAGGCCTGGCGCTGGTCGATGACTACACGCTGGCGCTGACCAACGACACCGACTTCGGTGTTTCGCTGGCAGTGCTGGACGCCAGCGGCAAGGAAATCGAAGGCTCGAACGTCACCAAATGCATGGTGGACGCCGAAGGCAAGATCGTGAACGACGGCCAATGCGCCAAGGGCGCGGCGAGCCTGCGCTTTACCACCAATGACGTCAACGATCGCACGCAGCGACTGTGGACCTTTGGGTTCAGCAAGAAGCTGAGCGAATACGGCGCTCCTTGAATGACTGCGACTGCATGGCATAGGCAAGACAACGGGGCCACCGTGTTCCAGGGCGGTTCGTCCAGATGGGTAGTCGCCGCGCCGAACCAGCTCGCCACGTGCAGCCCTGGCGCCCACAAACTGGTCCCTGGGGATAGGCTTGCCTTCCTGGTCCCAACTGCGCCAGCACCCCCGGGTCTTCCTCGGGGGCCACAAGCGAAGGTGGAGGACTTTCCGGCAGGAAATGGCGCTAGGCCGGATTGGACATCAGCACCTGCCCACCCCGGCTCACCAGGCACAGACCTATAGGCAGATGCTCGATGAAATCCGAGAACAGCGTCTTCTGGTCCGCGACCTGTGCATCGAACGGGTCCTGATCGCTGGCGCCCGCGCCCTGTACGGCGCTGGCATGGCCCGCCGTGGCAATCGCCAGCTGCGCTCACAGCCGGGCTTTTTCCTCCCGGTGCAGGGCAATCTCTTCAGACTCTTGGATCATGGGGAATGGAGCGCGGCTTCGGGTGGAGGATGGGGTCAGATCGCCGCTGGCGGGGACGGCGATTTTGGTTTGGGGATCATTGCTGTGAGTGGCTGGTTGGTGAGGGCGATCCCAAGAGACGCGGCTTCCTCTGGCATCCACACAGAACAGCGCTGTCGGGTCAAGACTCCTGAGGACTTACCCTGGACCGCAGCTGCTTGATGTGTGCCATGGATACGATCAATAGCCGCTTGGGCACTCAGTGGATGGATTCGCCCGCAGCCAGAGCCCGCGAGATCTCCTCACGCTCAACGAGGGTCAGGACCAAGCGGGATCAATGGCGCGCGGGCGGTTAAGTTCCGCCGGTCGCAGCCGGGATGTTCCGAATGGAGGTGTGTGGCCGATCCCACATCGCTGCCTTCTGCATTTCGGTACAGTGGATCCGAGGTCGTTGCTTCGTGGTCAGCACTCCTTGCTCCCGGTGCATGTTGCATCGGCCGGCGGAATCCACAGCCTAGTATCGTCATTCATGGCCAAACCCGCGTTTAGGCTGCGGGCATCAGCCCGTCATTAGATGACGTGAACGCAGTAGTGATGCCGTCCAGTTATGGTCTGAGGCAGTATCTCCTCACCTTATGCATCTGCCTTTAGCGTTGTCAGCATTTTATCTAGTCGATTAAGTTCATTAACCACCTGCGAACCTGCGGAGTCGTTAACGAGACCTTCAGCCATTTCCAGCCTTATCCACTGAGCAGCGGTGGGAGGCTTTTTCAAATGGCTACCTCTTAGCTGAATCGCTGCCGTCCGAAGTACCTCTTCGTAGTCGGGATCCACCCCTCGGAAGTTGGCAAAGGACCATACGTTGTACTTTCCCCGACCTTCACGTCCGGACCAAGCAACCACAAGCAATACCCATATGTTGCTTTCTGGATCAGCCTCGAACTTTGCCCAAGACTTCAGACGCAATCGCACCTCAGCAGGGCCTGTGACGACTTCCAGTCGATCGCCAAATGCCCGCTTGGCCGTTTGAACCACACCGACATGGCGTGCCTGATCTAAGACATCGTTCCACAGTGCGCGGCGTTGGTGATACTCGATCAAAAGAGGCTCATTTATGGTGAGTGTTGGGTTTTCCAGTAGAGCACTGAGCCGCTCTTTTCTATAATCGCGAAAAACATTAAGAACAGCGATGTGGCTCTTTGCAATTTTTTCGATAAGCGTGTCTTTCTCTTCCTCTCGCTGCCCGGATAGCGCCAGGTCTTCTGTTAGATAATCTTTAAACTGGTTCAACGCATCCAGAGAGCGATTGCTCAGCAATCCTGATTTTTGATGAGTTGAAATCAGATCTATTAGCCATTGGTAACCAAGAGGTATCCAATGATCATCACCCGGCTTGTTTCCTTCGTTGGAATCCAAGTACACGAATATCTGGTTATAGCTCGGAAAGGATTTAGTGATGCCTTTTCTGTAGGCGGCCAGCTGGTCCGAGTGAACGGCGCTTCCATACTTGTTTTCTATCGCCACCACCAGCTTGTTCTGTCGCGAAACCAGTAGCAAATCGATCGGCCGCCCTCTGCCCATAGACTTGTCGCTTTGCACACGGTATTCGGTGTGAACCAACAGGTCACTGAATGTTTTTCCCAAGATATCCCGAGGAGCTAGAACATTATGGCCCAATTCTTCGCGCCGATTGGTACGCCAGACATTGAGGAGCAATTCCCGAAAGGCTTGATCGCCAATTCCATGGCCCTCTTGGGGGCGAAACAGCCATCCCAAGAAAGCAGAGACACGGGTCTCGGACAGGTCTGTAATGAATAGCAATCTATGCTCTCTCTCCCGGCCGATGAGTGCTAGGTAGCTGGGATCGCTTAGAAAAAAGTCTATTTGTGCCTTTGTGGTCATTAATAAATTATAGATGGATTATGATTCGTTATCTATTATATCGGTAGATGCCGGGGATTTGCTAGGTGCGTACTTCAAAGCCAAATTTAGCAGGCCTTACCCATAGCGCAGTCAGCATAACTGCCAAATTGCGCTGCAATTCGCTTTTTTGGCCCCCGTTTAACGGCATCAACGCTGACCTAGCGCCTGCGCGACTGGAACGCCGCTTGCGCATGGGAACAGTTGTACCAGTCATGCTGACTCGCTTGTGTGAACATGACCAGATTGGTTGGTGCCGGGCCAGCATTGATGGCTCCTCGGTACTAAGCCTCTGGGGGGCAGGAAACGGGAACTAACCCAACGGACAGAGGCAAGCCCGGCTCCAAAAGACACATCGTCGTAGATGCCAGGGCATTCCTCTGGCGATCCTGGTCTGCGGTGCGAACAGGCATGTCTCTAAGATGTTCGAGAAGTGTCTGGACGCGATTCCTGCGATTGCAGGATTGCCAGACGAGGCCTTGAGAGCAGTGAGCGGTTGGCCAAGCACCGGTGGGTTGCGGAGAGGACGCACAGCTGGTTTGCAGGCTTTGGCAAGCTTAGAATCCGCTTTGAATGAAGGTTGGATATCCACGAAGCACTGCTGAAATTGGCGGCAGCGATCATCTGCGCACGCTTCGTGGATCGGTGGTGTTAGCTGTTCTTAGTGCCAATTGCTCCATAAACCCAACCGAAGAATTGATAAATTCTTATGCATTGGGAATATTTTTTCGACTCAATAGTGTGGCCTGGAGTGTAACTTGAGTGATTAATCGGATGGTGAAGGCGCGAGGACAAGGTTTGTAGATTATAGCTGCCGCCGTGTTTTTTCAGTGCGTTATGCTATGAAGAAAATTAGAAAAATGCTCTATTTCAGTCTTTGAAGCGAAGAATTATTTGACGTGCTCAGAAAGAGGAACATTCAGGCCGGCATGAGATGCAACCGGATAGCAAATTCCGCCCCCAATCTTGTAGTCAGCAGTATGTGACAAGAGTTCCTGAGTATCGGATTCATAGAGCGTAAATCGATATTGCTTGAAGAAAGATGCAAAACCAGGCTGAGCCTTAACTTGAAGTTTTGCAATATACTCACCAGGCTGCCATATAAAGAGTTTTCTAAATAGCTCATGAAATGGTTCAACTAATTCTGGTGCAGCGACTACTGGCTGATTGTCACTTGGCGCACGAGCTGCTATTTTTTTTTGAATGTCAGCGGTAAGTGTAGATACACTTTGCCGATACAGCTTCTCCGTTTGGCGATCTAAGTCATTTCCAAAAAATATGGCATGAGACCACGTGTCGCCGGGCCGTAAAGTAAAGGGAACAAAAAGTACCGCTGTTTGCGACGTGGGTGTCTCGAAGTAGTTAAGCCCAGCTAGCAAAAACGATGGGTCTCTATCTCGTGATAGTTGTAATCCTATGGAATCTACCCGCAAGGATCTTCCGCCAGTATTGCGAATGCTGATTACTATTCCTGCAGTAGGATTTCCTACCAAATGAGCAATGCGTATTCTGCTATGTACTTCAACTTCCAGTCGCCTTGGACGGAGAATTAGATGAACAGGAGGTAATTGCGATAAGATAATTGCTACTAATGAGAGTAACGCCGCCCAGAACGTCCAATCGAGATATAAAGGAGTAGAAGACAACATTGGTTTTGCTTTGCTTTCTTACATAGGTTTTATATGGGCTATAAGTCATATTCATTCGGGTTTATAGATTTTAATTTATTTGAATGGTGGATGAATTTGCAATTTTATTGATCGCCCCTTACGGAGAATAACGGCATAACTTAAGATGGACTATTTAACAGAATTACTTTGGAACTACATCAGGGGCGACAGTAATATTTTATCAAGTACTACTTTCAGCTTCCTCAACTCGTTTATCCACCTCACCCACCACATCCCCTGGCGCAACCCCCAACACCTGGCACAGCTTGAATACAGACCGAAGGCTCGGACATTTGCTACCAAGCTCCAACTGGCTGATGTAGTTGCGCGCCAGCCCGGCCTCGGCGGCAAGGGTCTCCTGGGACAGTGCGCGCTCGTTGCGCAGTTCACGCAACAAGCTTCCAAAGGCTTTATCAAGTTCTGTCATGGCTGCTCACTAAAGTGAGCAAAGCTTCCGGGTTTGCGTGCAGACAGTCTTCCACCTATAGTTGGAGTTTTGTAAAGCAGCGATGACGCTTCCGGCAGACGGGCGTCGCATTTGCCCAGTGATTTTGGGCGCTGAGCAACTCTCCACTGGAGCGCAGATGGACCAGCAAGCCTTAGCCACCACACCCCCACCCAAACTCGAAGACCTCGCCATAGACGCCGTCCTGCACATGGGCGCTGCGCTGGATGTGCTGGACCTGCACGCTCGCCACAAGGTCACGGCCATCAATTGCGTGTGCCGGGATCTGCTGCGCATCTATTACGTGAAGGCCGATGAGGCGCAGTCGCTGGAGCCGCAGGACAAGGAGTTGGTGGGCCTGCTGCACGACACGGCGGTGAATCTGGGCTATGCCATTGAGGTGGTGGAGCATCTCAATGGCGATGAGGCCGACGACCCCATTCTTTATGCCGTGAGCTATCTGCTCAGGGCCGCGAAGCGGTTTGCGGATGAGGGCGTGTCGGTGGCGTTGGTCTGAAGGGCGCAGCCGGCGCGAATGGCCTGCGGATATGGCGGGAACGAGGCAAAAAATGGGCGAAAAAAAGCGCGCCCCATGCTGAAGCGCGCTGTCGGGTTGGGGTCGAGACTCAGTCCTTCTTGGCCCGGATGACTTCGCCGCCCACGGCGTCGATCTTGACTTCCATGAGCGTGCCGTTGGCCTGCAGCACTTCGACCTGGTAGCTGGTCTGGCCCCAGTGGGAGTCCAGTTCCGCGCTGACGGGCGTGCCGGGGGTGTGGCGGGTGGCGGCCTGGATGGCTTGCTCTATGGTGGATTTGGCCTTTTCCAGGCGCTGGCGGTCCTTGCGCTTGGCGGCGCCGTCGTTCTTGTGCTGGGCGGCCTGGCCGGTGATGGCGTTGACCCAGACTTCCACGCTGTCGCCGGCCGGGGTGATGACTTCGATTTCGTAGCGCGGGCCCATGCCGTCACCGTCGTCCAGCTGGGCTTCGATGGCCTTGCCGGGCACGGCCTGGGTGGCGCGGGTGATGGCCTGTTCCAGCGGGATCTTGGCCTGGCTGGTGATGGTCTGCCATTCGGCCACCGACTTGGCGGCGGCGGGCAAGGCGGCGGTGGCGCAGGTCAGGGCCAGGGCGATGGAGAGGGCGGCGGTGCGGGCGAACGGGGCAGGCTTCATGGGTGTGGCTCCTTCCGGGAATGGGGTTGGACAAGACAACGGTCGGGGCCATTGTCTCTACCGTCCCGGAGAGCGGTTGTCGGAGAGGGCGCCCTCTGCCCCCTCCGGTGTACTGCGGTTTGATCCAGCGCAAGCTCTGCGTTCAGAGGCCCAGCACCTTGGCCACGTAGTCGGCGTCCTTGTCGCCCCGGCCCGAGAGGTTGATGAGGATGTGCTGGTCCTTGGGCAGGCCGGGCGCCACGCGCATGGCCCAGGCCACGGCGTGGGCGCTTTCCAGCGCGGGGATGATGCCTTCCACGCGCGACAGCTGCATGAAGGCGTCCAGGCATTCCTTGTCGGTGACGGATTCGTATTGCACGCGCCCCAGGTCCTTGAGGTAGCTGTGCTGCGGGCCCACGCCCGGATAGTCCAGGCCCGAGGCAATGCTGTGCACGGCAGCCGGCGTGCCGTCTGCGTTTTCCAGCACGTAGCACTTCATGCCGTGGATTTCGCCGGGCTTGCCCATGCTGAGGGTGGCTGCGTGGCGGCCGGGCTTGTCCGTGCCTTCGCCCGAGGGCTCCACGCCTACGAGCTTGACCGAGGCATCGCCCAGGAAGGCGGTGAAGATGCCCATGGCGTTGGAGCCGCCGCCCACGCAGGCGGCCACGTGGTCGGGCAGCTTGTCGTGTTTGGCCTGGAATTGCTCGCGCGCCTCGCGGCCGATGATGCTCTGGAAGTCGCGCACCATCATCGGGAACGGGTGGGGGCCGACCACGGAGCCGATGGCGTAGATGTAGTCGGTGGGGTTGGTGAGGTATTCCTCGAAGGCGCTGTCCACGGCCTCCTTGAGCGTGGCTGCGCCGCGCGTGACGGGCACGAGCTTGCAGCCCAGGATGCGCATCTTGGTGACGTTGGGATGTTCCTTCTCGATGTCCACCTGGCCCATGTGGATCTCGCAGGGAATGCCCACCAGCGCGCAGGCCGTGGCCAGGGCCACGCCGTGCTGGCCGGCGCCGGTTTCTGCGATGACCTTTTTCTTGCCCATGAACTTGGCCAGCAGGGCCTCGCCCAGGCAGTGGTTGATCTTGTGGGCGCCGGTGTGGTTGAGGTCTTCGCGCTTGAGGTGGATCTGTGCGCCGCCGAGCTGCTCCGACAGGCGCCGTGCGTGGAAGATGGGGCTGGGGCGGCCCACGTAGTCGGCGAAGAGTTGGGCCAGTTCCTGCTGGAAGTCTTGGCGTTTGGTGATTTCGGCGTAGGCGGTGTTGATGTCGTCCATGGCCTGCTTGAGGTGGGGCGGGACCAACTGGCCGCCGTAGGGGCCGAAGTAGCCTTCCTCGGTGGGCATGGGGGCGAAGGTGGGGGGTGTAGTGGTCATGGTTGCTGGCGGGTGTTCTGTGGAATGGCGGATGGTGGCGGTGGCAGCTTACGTAGGGCTGCCATGGGTCTGAAGAGAGAAAACCCCGGTTGGATTGACCGGGGTTTCTTGCTTTTTGACCCTGCCGGGTAGTTGTTTTTCGAGGCCGGGTTTCGGCCCGGCGGCCGACCGACTTTCTTGCCGCGCGGCAAGAAAGTAGGCAAAGAAACGCGCCCGAATGCCCGCGACCCCTTCGCTGCGCTGCGGGGCAACCTGCGTCGGGCCGCCTGCGGGGTTCGCCGTGAAACTCACTGCGCGCTGCGCGCTCCGTTCAGACAACTGCGGCGAGTCAGTTGACGAAGCAGTCCTGTCCTTCGGCAGGACTGCAACCCCGCAGGCGGCCCGACGCAGGCGCGGGCATACGGGATTGGGGGGTGCGGGTGCGGGTGGGGGTGCAGGGCATTGCCCGCTGGCCTGAGCCTGGCGGTCAGCCGTTCTTTTGCAGGGAGCGGATGACGCTGGAGAAGTCCAGGGCGCCGTTGCCTGCGATGGAGTGCATGGCGTACATGGCGCGGGCCATGCCTCCCAGCGGCGTGGATGCCTTGACGGCCATGGCGTTTTCCTGGGCCAGGCCCAGGTCCTTGAGCATGAGGTCGGTGCCGAAGCCGCCTGCGTAGTTCTTGGAGGCGGGGGCGTTTTCGTGGACGCCGGGGAAGGGGTTGTATTTTTCCAGGGCCCAGTTGCCGCCCGAGCTGCGTCGCATGATTTCGCTGAGGACCTTGGGGTCCAGGCCGTTGGCCACGCCCAGGGCGATGGCTTCGCTGGTGCCGATCATGAGGATGCCCAGCAGCATGTTGTTGCAGATCTTGGCGGTCTGGCCCGCGCCCACGGCGCCGGCGTGGAAGATGTTGGCGCCCATTTTTTCGAGCAGGGGGCGGGCGCGTTCGAGGTCGGCGTCGCTGCCGCCCACCATGAAGGTGAGGGTGCCTGCAATGGCGCCGCCCGTGCCGCCGGAGACGGGCGCGTCGATGAAGGCGATGCCTGTGGCCTGTGCGGCCTTGGCGACCTTTTGGCTGGTGGCGGCGGCGATGGTGGAGCTGTCGATGATGAGCGCGCCCTTGGCAATGCGCTGCAGCAGGCCGGCCGCGCCGTCACGGCCGAGGAAGAGGCCTTCCACGTGCTGGCTGGCTGGCAGCATGGAGACCACGGCTTCGGCGCCCTGCACGGCGTCCTCGGCGCTGGCGGCAATGGTCACGCCCTCTGCAGCGACCTTGGCGCAGGCGTCTTTGGAGAGGTCGAAGGCCTTGACCGTGTGGCCGGCCTTGTGCAGGTTGATGGCCATGGGGCCGCCCATGTTGCCGAGTCCGATGAATGCGATCTGCATGTGCTTGTCTCCTGTGTTGTGAAGCTTGTGGTGTGTCTCAGTGGCCGGTGTCGCTGGTGACGTTGGTGTCGCCAGTGTTCGTGTCGCCATTGGCAATGTCGGCGCCACGTTCCTTGAGCAGGGAGCGCAGGATGCCGCGATGGCAGCGCGCCTCCTGCTCGCAGTAGCAGCCGATGGCAAAGGCGCTGTGCTGTGAGAGGGCGGCCAGCAGGTCCAGGGTGCGGCTGGCGGCGGGCTCGGCCATTTCCTTGCGGAATTTGCGCACGAATTGCTGCCAGAGCTTGTCTGCCTCGGCCTGCTGGCCGTGGTCCTGCAGCCGGTGCGATTCGAGCGCGGTGTGCATGGTGTCGGGCTGGGGCGAGAGTTCGGGGTACCAGACGTCGTAGTAGTCGCGGCTGGCGAATTCGGCCTTGGGCACGCCGCGCGGCGGGCGGCGCACGGTGCCTATGCGCAGGCCTTCATCGGCGTGGCGGGGGCTGCCTAGCTGGACGATGCGGATGGGCATGGGGCTCTCCTGCAAAGGCGGCTTATTCGTCGCCGAAGATGGGGTGCTTGCGTGTGCGGCGCCCGGCCGGGGCGGGCGGCGCTGGCGGTGTCTTTGCGTCGGCGGGCGCGGGTTCGCTGGCCTGGGCCTTGCGCTTTTTCGGGGGCGTGGCCTTGGCGTGGGGGTTGAAGGCCAGGGCCTGGGCAATCCAGTGCTGCCACTGCTGGCGCGTGGCGTAGGCGGCGGGGCCGATGAAGAAGTAGCCGTCCATCTGGCCCTTGGACGATAGCGGGCGCAGCCCCGGCGTCTCGGCCACGGCGGCGTGCTGCGAGGGCGGTAGGCGCACCAGCAGTTCGTCGTCTTCCACGCCCAGGCACAGCTTGCCGTTGACCATGAAGACATGGCAGCCGAACATGCGCTTTTCCTGCACGTCGTCGCAGCCGGCCAGGGCTTCGCGCACGGCGTCTATGAGGTGCAGCGTGGTGTCGGAGAGCGGGCGGGCGGGCATGGCGTGGGCTGGATGTGGATGGATCAGCGGATCATGTCGGGCGCATCGCCTTCCAGCATGCGCCGCGCGATGATGACGCGCATGATTTCGTTCGTGCCTTCGAGGATCTGGTGCACGCGGGCATCGCGCATGAGGCGCTCCAACGGGTATTCGCGGATGTAGCCGTAGCCGCCGTGCAGCTGCAGGGCTTCGTTGCAGACCATGAAGCCGGCATCGGTGGCAAAGCGCTTGGCCATGGCGCAGTAGGTGGAGGCGTCGCGCGCACCGGCATCGAGCTTGGAGGCGGCCAGGCGCACCATCTGGCGCGCGGCCACGAGTTCGGTGGCCATGTCTGCCAGCTTGAACTGCAGGGCCTGGAAGCTGGCAATGGGCTTGCCGAACTGCTTGCGCTCGTGCATGTACTGCTGGGCCTGGGTGAGCGCGCCCTGGGCGGCGCCCACGGAGCAGGTGGCGATGTTGATGCGCCCGCCGTCCAGGCCCTTCATGGCGATCTTGAAGCCTTCGCCCTCGCGGCCCAGCAGGTTGTGCGCAGGAATGCGCACGTTGTCGAAGCTGATGACGCGCGTGGGCTGGCTGTTCCAGCCCATCTTCTCTTCTTTCTTGCCGTAGCTGATGCCGGGCAGGTCGGCGGGCACGGCAAAGGCGGAGATGCCGCTGGCGCCCGAGCCTGCGTCGCCCGTTCTGGCCATCAGCACCAGCATGTCGGTGCTGCCCGCGCCGCTGATGAAGGCTTTGGCGCCGTTGATGATGTATTCATGCCCCGCCAGTTCGGCCCGGGTCTTGAGCGAGCCGGCGTCCGAGCCCGCGCCGGGCTCGGTCAGGCAGTAGCTGGCCAGCTTGCGCCCGCTGGTCAGGGCCTCGCCCCATTCGGCGCGCACGGCGTCGGTGGCCCAGGTGCCCAGCATCCAGGTGGCCATGTTGTGGATGGTGATGAAGGCGGTGGTGGAGGGATCGACGGCGGCCAGTTCCTCGAAGACCATGGTGGCATCCAGGCGCGGCAGTTGCAGGCCGCCCGCGTTCTCGGGCGCGTACAGGCCGCAAAAGCCCAGTTCGCCCGCCTTGGCGATGGCCTCGCGCGGGAAGATGGATTCACGGTCCCAGTGCGCGGCATGGGGCGCGAGTTCGGCCTGGGCAAAGGCGCGGGCCGATTCGGCAAAGGCGCGCTGGTCGTCGTTGAGTTCGAAGTCCATGGCTGGCTTGTCTCCTGCGTTGGGCTCTGGGGCCCTTGTTGTTCTGGGGGGGGCTTTCGGGGCCTGTGGGCGCCTGTCGGTGCGTGCGGCGGTCAGTGCTGCAGCCAGCGCTCCAGCGCCTGCATGCGCTCCTGTGTCGCGGCCGTGAGGCATTCGTGGTACAGGCGCGGGCCTTCGGGCTGGGTTTCGCTGTCGCGCGTGGCGGCCTTGCAGCGTGCCGTGCGGCCCTTGATCCAGCCGTTCTGGTCGTGGCGCAGGCCCGTGCGCTTGCCCTGGGGCAGTTGCTGCATGACGTCCAGGTAGCGGATGTTGAGCGCGGTGTCGGCCTCCTGGAAGGCCTGGACCGCGCAGGCATTGCGGCTGGCGGCGGCGGTGGAGGCCGGGTCGCAGGCTGCACCGGCCTGCGCGTGAAGGGTCAGGGGCAGAGCGGCCAGGGCGGTGAGCAAGGCGGCACCCAGGCCCCGGGAGAGGGAGGCGGTCATTGGAAAACGCATGCCGCCATCATCCCAGAGCCGGGGCCTGTCCCGGATCAATCCAGGCCCGCCCACCCGTGCATCAGCGCAGGCTGATGGTGGTGTTCACGCCCTGGCTGGTGGTGCTGTCGTCGAACCAGCGCGCCGTGACGGTCTTGGTCTGCGTGTAGAACAGCACGACCTGCTTGCCGTAGGGGCCCAGGTCACCCAGCTTGGAGGCGCGGCTGCCCGTGAAGGAGAACAGAGGAACCGGCACGGGAATCGGCACGTTGATGCCGACCTGGCCCACGTCGATGTCTTCCTGGAACTTGCGCGCCGCCGCGCCCGACTGCGTGAAGATGGCCGTGCCGTTGCCGTTGGGGTTGGCGTTGATGAACTCGATGGCCTCGTCCAGGCTGTCGGCAGCCGCCAGGCAGAGCACGGGCCCGAAGATCTCCTGGTCATACACGCTCATGCCGGGCTTGACGCCGCTGAACACGGTGGGGCCGACGAAGTTGCCCTTGTCGTAGCCGGCCACCTGGGGCTTGCGGCCGTCCAGCTCCAGCTTGGCGCCGTCGGCCAGGCCGCGTTCGATCAGGCTTTCCACACGCGACAGCGCCGCGCAGGACACCAGCGGGCCCACGTCGGTGCCGGGCTCGGTGCCGCCGCTGACCTTCAGGGTCTTGGACTTTTCCACCAGCTCGGGAATCCACTTCTGCGCATCGCCCACCAGCACGGCCACCGACAGCGCCATGCAGCGCTGGCCTGCCGCACCGAAGGCTGCGCCCAGCAGGGCGTTGAGCGTTTGCTCCTTGTTGGCGTCAGGCATGACGATGGCGTGGTTCTTGGCGCCCATCATGCATTGCACGCGCTTGCCGGCCAGGCTGGCGCGGTTGTAGACATGGGTGCCGACCTTGGTGGAGCCCACGAAGCTGATGGCCTTGATGTCGGGGTGATCGCAGATGGCGTTGACCACGTCCTCGCCGCCGTGCACCACGTTCAGCACGCCGGGCGGAATGCCGGCTTCCAGCGCCAGTTCGCACAGGCGCATGGTGACCATGGGGTCCTGCTCGGAGGGCTTGAGCACGAAGGTGTTGCCCGTGGCAATGGCCATGGGGAACATCCACAGCGGAATCATGGCCGGGAAGTTGAAGGGGGTGATGCCCGCGCACACGCCCAGCGGCTGCAGCACGGAATAGGTGTCCACGCCGTTGGCCACGTTGTTGGCCAGCTCGCCCAGCTGCAGCGAGCCGATGTTGGCCGCATGCTCCACCACTTCCAGGCCGCGGAAGACGTCGCCTTCCGCGTCAGGCAGGGTCTTGCCCTGTTCGGCGGTCAGCAGGGCGGCCAACTCCTTCATGTTCTCGCGGATCAGCTGCTGCAGCTTCAGGAAGATGCGGGCGCGCTGGCCGATGGGGGTCTTGCGCCAGGTCTTGAAGGCTTCCTTGGCGTTGGCGACGGCGGCGTTGACCTCGTCGGGCGTGGCAAAGGGCACACGGGCCAGCACTTCCTGCGTGGCCGGGTTGACCACATCGCGCCATTGGGTGCTTTGGGATTCGACCAGCTTGCCGTTGATCAGCAGCTTGACCGTGGGCGCCAAAACCTTGGCGGACGTGGATGCATTCATGGCTTGTCTCCTGTTGCGGTGGTGTCAGCCCGGCATGCGTGCGCCGGGCGTTCATCGCATGGTAGCTGTGCGGTTTTTCGCAAGCAATGGAGATATGTGCAGTCTTCATGTGCGTTTTTGCACAGGCCGGCGCAAAAAAGAGCATGGCCTGCGGCAGGCGCAGGCCATGCTGGTTCAGGCGGTCAGCGGCTCAGTCCGTGCCGGTGGCCGGCAGGCGGGCGTCGTCGGAAGGAGCAGGGGGCTGAACGGCGCGGGCGCCGGGCTTGCGCAGTGGCTCCAGCTTCACGCGGGCATTGGCGCCCAGGCCGGACTCCAGCTTGGCCAGCAGGCGCAGCAGCTCCTGCAGCTCGCCGTCTTCCAGCGGGGACACCAAGCGGTGGTAGGCCTGGTCCACCAGCGGCACGCTGGCAGCCAGAAGGGCGCGGCCCTTGTCGGTCAGCGTCAGTTCGTGCTGGCGGCGGTCGCGCGTGCTCAGGGCGCGGTGCACGTATTCGCGCTCTTCCAGCCCGCGCACCAGGCGCAGCGTGGTCACCTTGTCAAAGCCCATGGCGCGCGCCAGGGAGCTTTGGTCGGAGCCGGGGGAGGCGTCGATCAGCACCAGGGCGCCGTACTGTGGCGGCGTCAGTCCCAGGGGGCGGCATTGCTCTTCAAAAATGCCGACCGAAATCTGGTGGGCGCGCCGCAGCAAAAAGCCAGGGCGCTGATATAGCGGCAGTGGTGCAGGCGTCATCGTGTCCATATGCGTCTAGTATTCTTGCAGAAGTGTCCAGTATTCATTCGATTTCCACCAATTGTGCCCATTTTGGTGCATGATTACCATGCGTTTGCATGCTAACTACAAAAGAGGTCTACATGCGAAATTTTGTTGGCAGACGGCAATTTTTGAAGACGAGCGGATTGGGAGTATTGGGTTTACCCGTAGCAGGTGCCATCGCCAGTACCGAGAGTGTGCCTCTGAAATTGATTGTGCCTTTCACTCCGGGGACTGGAATCGACACGATAGCGCGAACCATCGGACCTTTGCTGGCCAAGCGCCAGGGCCGGCCCGTGGTGGTGGAGAACAAGCCGGGCGCCTCTGGAAATATCGGCACCGAGGCCGTTGTGCGCTCGCCCGCCAATGGCCAGACGCTTTTGGTGACAGTGAATACCCTGGTGATGAATGCATCGCTGTATCCCAAATTGCCATTCAATCCGCTGACAGACCTCGAACCCGTGACGCTGACCAGTTGGGGGCAGTTGATTTTGGTGACGCCCACGGCCTCGGCCTATCAGACGGCGGCCGATCTGGTGAAGGCCGCCAAGGCCTCGCCGGGCCGCATCAATTACGCGTCGCCGGGAGTGGGCACTCCGCACCATATGGCGATGGAGCTTTTCAAGAGCACGGCCGGGGTGTCGATCACGCACATTCCGTATCGCGGAACAGGGCCGGCGCTGACCGACCTGCTGGGCGGCCAGGTGGAATGCATGTTCCTGCCCATTCATGTGGCTTTGACGCATGTGAAGGCCGGCAAGCTGCGCGCGCTGGGCATTGGCAGCCAGCGGCGCCACCCGCTGCTGCCTGATGTGCCTACGCTCAAGGAGGCCAAGGCGGGCGATGTGAACGTGGATATGTGGTACGGCGTGTTTGCGCCGGCCGGCATGCCGGCGGACCAGGTCGATGCCCTCAATCGCGAGATCCGCGCGATTTTGGCGTCGGATGAAGTCCGGCATGCCTTCGCGCCCCAGGGGATGGATCCGGCCGGCAGCACGCCGGCCGAGTTCAAGGCCCTGGTGCAAAAGGACGCCCGGCGCTGGGCCGATCTGGTCAAGGCGCGGGGGATTACCGCCGAGTAGGCGGGGCGGGCGCCAACAGCGCCCCTGGAGAAAGCATGGAGAGTCAGCGGATGAAAGTAGCGATCGTGGGGGGCGGCATCGGAGGCCTGTGCCTGGCATTGGCCCTGCATCAAAGAGGCATTGCCTGCGAAGTCTTCGAGGCCGTGCCCGAGGTCCGCGAGATCGGCGCGGGCATTACCCTGCTGCCGCATGCCATGCGCGAACTCAGCGACCTGGGCCTGCAGCCGCAGCTGGAGGCCCTGGCGATCGAGAACCTGGAAAGCGTGTTCTTCAACCGCTATGGCCAGTTCGTCTACCGCGAGCCGCGCGGCCGCCATGCGGGCTACGAGCTGCCGGAGCTGGGCATACACCGGGGCCGCCTGCACCGCGTTCTCTTCGAGGCCGCCGTGCAGCGCCTGGGCCCGGGTGCCGTGCACACGGGCCACCGCTGCGTGCGCGTGGACCAGTCGGCCCATGGCGCCACCGTGCATTTCGCGCCGGATGCGCAGGGCCATGCGCCGCCGTCCGCCACGGCCGACATCGTCGTGGCCTGCGATGGCGTCAACTCCGCCGTGCGGCGCCAGTTCTATCCGCAGGAGGAGCTGGCCTTCGGCGGCATCAACACCTGGCGCGGGGTCTCGCGCTTCAAGCCCATCCTCACGGGCAAGAGCTACCTGCGCATCGGCTCGGTCGATACCGGCAAGATGGTGATCTATCCCATCGAGGACAACGTCGACGGCCAGGGCATGCAGCGCATCAACTGGGTGGCCGAGATCCGCGACCCGCAGATGCGCATGAACGACTGGAATCGCGCCGGGCGCATGGAGGATGTGCTGGAGATTTTTGGCGGCTGGACCTTCGACTGGCTGGATGTGCCAGCCCTGATCCGCTCGGCCGAGACCATCTTCGAGTACCCCATGGTGGACAAGGATCCCGTGGACCAGTGGAGCTTCGGCCGCGTGACCCTGCTGGGCGATGCCGCCCACCCCATGTATCCGCGCGGCTCCAACGGCTCGGCCCAGGCCATGCGCGATGCGCGGGTGCTGGCCGACCTGCTGGCCGCCGACCCGCAAGGCGACCCGCTGGCGCTGCTGGCCGCCTATGAGGCCAGCCGCCTGCCCGCCACCAGCCAGGTGGTGCTGACCAACCGCTCCACGCCGCCCGACTTCATCATCATGAAGGCGGACGAGCTCAGCGGCGGCCAGCCCTTCGGCCATATCGACGAGCTGATCAGCCAGGACGAGCTGCGTGCCATTGCCCGCCATTACGAGCAGGTGGCGGGGTTTGCGAATCCGCAGTCGCAAGGGTGAGGTGCTTGGGCAATGGCTTGCCTTGGCCGGTATTCAGGTACTCAGGTGTTGCATCCCGACTCTTTTTGGGACCCTGCCGGGCGGTTGTTTTTCGAGGCCGGGTTTCGGCCCGGCGGCCGACCTCCTTTCTTGTCGCGCGACAAGAAAGGAGGCAAAGAAACGCGCCCAAATGCCCGCGTCCCCTTCGCTTCGCTACGGGGCAGGCACGGGCTCTTATACACATATGACGCTGCCGACGCCCCTCGGCGTGTGTACCTCGGCCACGCCGAG
>NZ_JADDRN010000025.1:0-99498 GCF_017355445.1 Delftia sp. SD018 | reverse complement strand
TGAGGTCACCAAGAATGACCGCCCGGAACTGACGGCTGCCAAGATCATCGTCTCCGGCGGTCGCGCGCTGGGCAGCAGCGAGAAGTTCAACGAAGTCATGACCCCCCTGGCCGACAAGCTGGGTGCCGCCATCGGCGCTTCGCGCGCAGCGGTGGACGCAGGCTATGCGCCCAATGACCTGCAGGTTGGCCAGACCGGCAAGATCGTGGCGCCCCAGCTGTACATTGCGGCCGGTATTTCCGGCGCCATCCAGCACTTGGCCGGCATGAAGGACTCCAAGGTGATCGTGGCGATCAACAAGGACCCCGAGGCACCGATCTTCTCAGTGGCCGACTACGGCCTGGAGGCCGACCTGTTCCAGGCCGTGCCCGAGCTGGTGCAGTCGCTGTAAGAACGCAAGGCACCGCACCGGGAGGCGGTGCCAACGGGCCCGGGTGAAGCATCCGGGCCCTGGCCAGAGCGGCACACAAGGCATGTGCCCCGGCCCCACCTGGTTCAGAGATGCAGGAGACAGATATGCAGATTTCCATTGGCCGCCGCAGCCTTGCGCTTGCGGCTGTTGTCTTTGTGGCCACCACGGGCGCCAGCGCACCGGCATGGGCCCAGGCCAGCGACTTTCCCACGCGCCCGATCACGCTGATCGTGCCCTTCCCCGCAGGCGGCTCCACCGACCGCCACATGCGCACCCTGGCCGACATCGCGGGCAAGCAGCTGGGCCAGACCATCATCGTGGAGAACAAGCCCGGCGCGGGCGGCACGCTGGGCCCGGGCAACATGTCCCGCACGGCCAAGCCCGATGGCTACACCATCACCCAGTTCCCCATGTCCATGCTGCGCATGGCGCACATGCAGAAGACGGCCTGGAACCCGGTCACGGACTTCACCTACATCATCGGCGTCTCGGGCTACACCTTCGGCTTCACGGTGCGCTCGGACTCGCCCTACAAGAGCTTCAACGAATACATTGCCGCCGCGCGCAAGAGCCCCGGCAAGATCGAGTACGGCTCCACCGGCATAGGCTCCTCGCCCCACCTGCTGATGGAGGAGCTGGCCGAGAACGCCAAGGTCACGCTCAACCACGTGCCCTTCAAGGGCAACGCCGACCTGCAGCAGGCCCTGCTGGGCGGCCACGTGGCCGCGCAAAGCGATGCCTCGGGCTGGGACACCTATGTGGATGGCGGCCAGATGCGCCTGCTCATGACCTTCGGCGAAAAGCGCACCCAGCGCTGGCCCGACGTGCCCACGGCCAAGGAGCTGGGCTATGGCGTGGTCTCCACCTCGCCCTACGGACTGGCCGGCCCCAAGGGCATGGACCCGGCCGTGGTGCGCAAGCTGCACGACGCCTTCAAGAAAGCCATGGATGACCCGCGCCACATCGAGGTGCTCAAGCAGCTGAACCAGGACGCCTGGTACCGCTCCGGCGCCGACTATGCGCAGTGGGTGCGCGAGGCCTATGCCAAGGACAAGGTCCTGATCGACCGCCTGGGCCTGGCCGCCAAGTAGGCCTGTCCTCCAATGCGCCCGCAGGGCCAGGAGGCTGGCGGGCGCAGTCCGCTTGAGATTCGTGAATTCGTGAAACGGAGTCCCTCATGACTGTCTCCCTGCCTTCGCCCGATGCGCCCTTCACCACGCTGGCCGAGCTGATCCGCAGCCACGCGCGCCAGCAGCCGGCCCATGCCGCGCTGCGCGACGACCAGCAGACGCTGAGCTATGCGCAGCTTGACGCCCTCATGGACCGCGTGGCCGCCGCGCTGCAGCGCGACGGCGTGCAGCCTGGCCAGGCCATCGCCATCTGCGCGTTGAACTCAGTGCGCTATGCCGCGCTGTTCCTGGGCGCCTTGCGCGCGGGCGTGGTGGTTGCGCCGCTGGCGCCGTCCTCCACGGCCGACAGCCTGGCCTCCATGCTGCGCGATGCCCAGGCGCGCCACCTGTTCCTCGACAAGGCGGCCCAGGACCTGGTGCCTGCCGACGGCGCCCTGCAATGCATCTCGCTGGACGGCGCCGCGCCCGGCCGGGCCTTTGACGACTGGCTGGCGCCCGAAGGCGCGCAGCCCGCGCCCGTGAGCGTGGAGCCGGCCGCGCCGTTCAACATCATCTATTCCTCGGGCACCACGGGCACCCCCAAGGGCATCGTGCAGTCGCACGGCATGCGCTGGGCCCACATCAACCGGGGCAGCGTCTACGGCTATGGCCCCGAGGGCACGACGCTGCTGGCCACGCCGCTGTACTCCAACACCACGCTGGTGGTGTTCTTCCCCACGCTGGGCAGCGGCGGCTGCGTGGTACTGATGCCTAAATTCGACGCGGCCCGCTACCTGCAGCTGGCCCAGCAGCACCGCGTCACCCACACCATGCTGGTGCCCGTGCAGTACCAGCGCATCATGGCGCTGCCGCAGTTCGGCGAGCATGACCTGTCCAGCTTCCGCGCCAAGTTCTGCACCAGCGCGCCATTCCGGGCCGAGCTCAAGGCCGACGTGGTGGCGCGCTGGCCCGGCAGCCTGACCGAGTTCTACGGCATGACCGAAGGCGGCGGCACCTGCATCCTCGAAGCCCATCTGCACCAGGACAAGCTGCACACCGTGGGCAAGCCCGCCGAGGGCCATGACATCCGCCTCATCGACGAGGACGGCCACGAGGTCGCCCCCGGCGAGGATGGCGAGGTCGTGGGCCATTCGGCCAGCATGATGACCGGCTACCACGGCCAGCCCGCCAAGACGCGCGAGGCCGAATGGTTCGACCCCACGGGCAAGCGCTTCATCCGCACGGGCGACGTGGGCCGCTTCGATGCCGATGGATTCCTCACCCTGTTCGACCGCCGCAAGGACATGATCATCAGCGGCGGCTTCAACATCTACCCCAGCGACCTGGAGACCCAGCTGCGCGACCACCCGGCAGTGGACGACGTGGCCGTGGTCGGCGTGCCGTCCGAGCAATGGGGCGAGACGCCCGTGGCCTACGTGGTGTCGCGCGCGGGGCAGCCGGCCCTGCCCGAGGACATCATGGGCTGGTACAACCAGCGGGCCGGCAAGACCCAGCGCCTGGCGGACCTGCGCTTCATTGCCGAGCTGCCGCGCAGCGCCATCGGCAAGGTGCTCAAGCGCGAGCTGCGCGACCAGTACGCAACGGGGCGCTGAACCGGCGGATGCTTTCTCCAAACGATGTCCACCACGATGTCCACCAAGAGGTACACCCCATGAGCAACGACACCACGATGTCCGAGGTCCGCCGCCAGGTGACGGCCGAGGAATGGCAGACCCGCATCGAGCTGGCCGCCGCCTACCGGCTGGTCGCCCACTTCGGCTGGGACGACCTGATCTTCACCCACATCTCGGCGCGCGTGCCGGGCCAGCCCGACCAGTTCCTGATCAACCCCTACGGCATGCTGTTCGACGAGATCACCGCGTCCAGCCTGGTCAAGGTGGACCACGAGGGCCGGCCGCTGATGGAGACCGAGTACGACGTCAACCCGGCCGGCTTCGTCATCCACAGCGCCATCCACGACGGCCGTCCCGAGGTGCAGTGCGTGCTGCACACGCACACGCGCTATGGCGTGGCCGTCTCGGCGCAGAAGGAAGGGCTGCTGCCCATCTCGCAGCAGTCCATCTTCCCGCTGGCGCGCCTGGCCTACCACGACTACGAAGGCGTGGCCCTGCGTGACGACGAGAAGCCGCGCCTGGTCGATGACCTGGGCGCCAGCAACTTCCTCATCCTGCGCAACCACGGCCTGCTGACCTGCGGCCGCAACGTGGCCGAGGCCGTGCTGGCCATGTACACGCTGGAGTCGGCCTGCCGCATCCAGATCCTGGCGCAGTCGGGCGGCGGCGAGCTCACGCGCATCCCGCAGGACATCATTGCCGACGCGGTCAACCAGTCGCGCCAGGTCACCAAGGGCAAGGGCGCAGGCCTGGCCTGGCCCGGCCTGCTGCGCCGCCTGGACCGCATAGACCCTTCTTACAAGGACTGAAGGAAACCATGGGAATTCTGGTCAACATCCACCCGAGCATGGGCGCGCCCATCGTCGACTCGCTGCGCGCGCTGGCGCCCGGCGTGCAGGTCTGGGGCCACCGCGAGGAGGCACCGGCCGACGCGGTCGAGGCCATGCTCGCCTGGAGCCTCAAGCCGGGCGTGCTGCCGGCCTATCCGGGCCTGAAGCTGCTGTGCGCACCCAGCGCGGGCGTGGACAAGCTGCTGGCCGTGCCCGACCTGCCGGCCGGCCTGCCCGTGGCGCGCACCGTCGATCCGCAGCAGCATGTGGAGATCGCCCAGTACGTGGTCGGCACCGCGCTGCGCCACACGCGGGAGCTGGACCTGTTCGCGCGCCAGCAGCATGCCGGCGACTGGCTGCGCCGCCCCGTGCGCGCCAGCGCAGACTGCCGCGTGGGCATCCTGGGCCTGGGCGAGGTCGGCCGCTTCGTGGCCGGCGCCATGCAGGCCATCGGCTACCCCGTCGCAGGCTGGAGCCGCAGCGCCAAGAGCATTGCAGGCCTGGCCACGCACAGCGGTGCCGAAGGTCTGAAGCAACTGCTGTCCACCAGCGATATCCTGGTCTGCGCCTTGCCGCTCACGCCCGAGACGCGCGACCTGCTGGACCGCCGCACCCTGTCCCTGCTGCCGCGCGGCGCCTACTTCATCAACGTGGGGCGCGGCGAGCAGGTGGTGGAAGACGACCTGCTGGCCCTGCTCGACGAAGACCACCTGGCCGGCGCCGCGCTGGACGTGCTGCGCGACGAACCGCCCCAGCCCGGCAACAAGGCCTGGGGCCATCCCAAGGCCTTCGTCACGCCGCACATCGCGGCCCAGGCCTCGGCCGACACCGTGGCGCGCCAGTGCCTGGAGAACCTGCGCCGCCTGCGCGCGGGCGAGCCGCTGCTCAACCTTGTGGATGTGGCGCGGGGGTACTGAGCCCTTTTTCCATCCGACGCTGCGCTGTTGCGTGGCGTTTTTTCATCGCCGGGCCGCCCCAAGATGAAAAGCGGCCCCCTTGGGGGGCAGCGGACCTTGCGCAGCAAGGGTAGCGTGGGGGCCATTTTTCAACTGAGAAGAACCCAGAGACACCATGCCTTCGACTTCCCGCCGCGGCTTTTTGCAATCGACCGCTGCCGCCGCTGCAGCAGCCACCACCGTGCTGGCCCCCTCGGCCTGGGCCCAGAGCCCCTGGCCCTCCAAGCCCATCCGCATCATCGTTCCGTACACGGCAGGCGGCTTCACCGACCAGATGGCGCGCCTGCTGCAGGTCGGCCTGCAAAAGGCCCTGGGCCAGCCCGTCATCGTGGAGAACAAGCCTGGCGCCAACAGCATCATCGGCGTGGACCAGATCGCCAAGGCCGCGCCGGACGGGCACACCTTCGGCGTGGTCATCGCGGCCTATGCGGCCAACACCACGCTCTATCCCAAGCTGCCCTACAACCCGAAGAAGGACCTGGTCGGCGTCTCGCTCATGGGCGTCTCGCCCCTGGTCGCTGCCGTGGCCATGAACGCGCCCTTCAAGACCACGCCCGAGCTGATCGCCTATGCCAAGGCCAATCCCGGCAAGGTGGGCTTCGGCTCCTCGGGCAGCGGCTCCAGCGCCCACCTGACCACCGAGCTGATGAAGCTGCTCACCAGGACGGACATGGTCCACGTGCCCTACAAGGGCGCCGCGCCTGCGCTGGCCGACCTCATGGGCGGCCAGATCCCGCTGTTCCTGGACCCGCCGCCCAACCTCATCCAGCCCGCCAAGGCCGGCCGCATCCGCCTCATCGGCGTGGCCAGCGACAAGCGCCTGGCCGCGCTGCCCGACGTGCCCACCTTCGTGGAGCAGGGCTACGACGGCCTGCTGGGCAGCACCTGGGCGGCCATGATCGCGCCGGCCGGCGTGCCGCGCGAGATCGTGCAGCGCATGTCTGCCGAGGTGTCGCGCATTATCCGCAGTGCCGAGGTGTCGCAGCGGCTGGAGCAGGTGATGGGGACGTTTGCGGAGGGGTCCACGCCTGAGGAGTGCGATCGGTTCATTGCTGCAGAGACGGAGAAGTGGGGGAGGGTGATTCGGGAGGCGAAGGTGACGGTGGACTAGGTTTTGCTGGACCGTTGTTCCTTTTGTTCGTCGGTCTGTTTTTCTGTTTTTGCCCCTGCCGGGTGGTTGTTTTTCGAGGCCGGGTTTCGGCCCGGCGGCCGACCCGCTTTCTTGTCGCGCGACAAGAAAGCGGGGCAAAGAAGCGCGCCCCAAACTGCCCACGACCCTTCGCTTCGCTGCGGGCGACCTGCGTTGGGCGGGATGCGGGGTGTGCCGCAGAACTCACTCCTTGCGCCTGCGGCGCAATCCGTTCAAACAACTGCGGCAAGTCAGATGACGAAGCAAGCCTGTCCTTCGGCAGGCTTGCCACCCCGCATCCCGCCCAACGCAGGCGTGGGCAGAAGGGGGGAGGCTGGGGATAGCCAACTGCCAACTGCCAATAGCCGGCGCCATCGCTGCGCTCGGCTCCAAACCGGGGCCGAGCGCAGCGATGGCCCGAGCCAACTCCCCGTATGTCAGCGCCTGCGGCGTGGCGGTTGCGGGGTTGCAGTCCTGCCGAAGGACAGGACTGCTTCGTGATCTGACTCGCTGCGGTTGTCTGAGCGGCGCGCGAAGCGCAAAGCGAGTTCCGCAGCGAACCCCGCAACCGCCACGACGCAGGTTGCCCCGGAGCGAAGCGCAGGGGTCGCGGGCATTGGGGCGCGTTTCTTTGCCTACTTTCTTATCGCGCGATAAGAAAGTAGGTCGGCTGCCGGGCCGAGACCCGGCCTCGAAAAGAACTCCCCCGGCAGGGGCAAAAACAATCAAGCAGCCCCCACCCTCCACCGCCTCCTCGGCGCCCTCAACGCATGCCTTTCCCGATAGGCCGCAGGCGCCATCCCCACATACCGCAAGAACACCCGCCGAAACGCCGAGGCATCCCCATACCCGCAGGCCAGCGCCACGGACGGCACGCTCTCCAGCGTGATCTCCAGCAGCACCCGGGCCCGCGCGCAGCGCAGGCGGTGCAGGTGGTCCAGCGGGCTGTGGCCCAGTTCCTGCTGGAAGTGGCGCAGCAGGGTGCGCGGGCTGGTGGATGCCGCGTCCGCGAGGGCCTGCAGGTCATAGGGCTGCTCCACGCGCGCCTCCAGCCAGGCGATGGCATGGGCCAGCACGCTGTTGCGCGTGGCGGGAATGCGGCGGTCCTGCAGGGCGGCGCGGGTGGCGCGTTCGCGCTGGGCATCGGGCTGCAGCACGGCGGCCAGCGCTGCGGCCAGGTCGTCGCCGAAGGCATGGCGTGTGAGCGCGACGGCCATGGGTGCCAGGGCCTCGGGGTGGGAGGCGCTGAGCCAGGGTCTGTCGTCCACGAAGGGCTGGCCCTCGGCCAGTTCGATACCCGGGAAGTCCAGGCCGAAGCCGCCCATGAAATACCAGGGCAGGGCCACAAGCCGGCCCTGGCAGCGGCCGCCCGCTGCCGCAAACCAGGCGGCGCTGCCCAGCGTGCAGACGGCCAAGCCCTGGTCGAAGGCCGTGGTGATGCGCCGGGTGAGGGCAGGATGCGCGGCGACGATGTCGCGGATGGAGGGTATGTCGGGGCAGTGCAGCGCGCTCACGAAGACGGCCTGCGCGGGCCCTTCGGCTGCCGCGCCTTCGTCCGCGTGCGGCATGGCGGGCAGGGGCCGGCCCTGGCCATCGACCCAGCGCCAGCCAAAGCGTGGTGCGCGCCGGCCCAGGCGCAGGCTGGCGACCAGGTTGGCGCTGCGCAGCATCTCCACCAGGTGCGCGGCATGGCCGATGGCGCTGTGCTCCAGGCAGGGCAGCTCGATGATGAAGGCTCGGGGCATGGCGGTTCTGGCTCCTCGAATGGCGATTTTGACGTGCCCGTCATACGTGCTTCACTTTTAGCATGGCTGCTTGTGCCACTTTCCAGGACCACGAAGATGCTCCACACCAGCGCCGAGACAAAGCCTTCCTCCTCCCCGCGCACAGGCCTGCGCTCCATCGCCCTGGCCGGGCTGCTGGCCTGCGGCCTGCCACTGGCGGCCAGCGCCCAGGGGCTCGATGCACAGGGCCTGGCGGCCCTGGATACCGCCATCCAGCCGCTGACGCCCAAGATGGTGGAGTGGCGCCGCGACATCCACCAGCACCCCGAACTGTCGGGCCAGGAAGAACGCACGGCCAAGCTGGTGGCCGATCACCTGCGCCGCCTGGGCATGGAGGTGCAGACCGGCGTGGGCGGCACGGGCGTGGTGGGCGTGCTGCGCGGCGGCCAGCCGGGCAAGACCGTGGCGCTGCGTGCCGACATGGACGCGCTGCCCGTGGCCGAGAAGACCGGCCTGCCCTTTGCCTCCAAGGCCAAGGCCCAGTACATGGGCAAGGAGGTTTCGGTCATGCATGCCTGCGGGCACGATGCCCACGTGGCCATGCTCATGGGCGCGGCCGAGGCGCTGGCCGGCATGCGCGCGAAGCTGCCCGGCACGGTGAAGTTCATCTTCCAGCCCGCCGAGGAAGGCGCCCCGGTGGAGGCCGATGCCCACGGCCATGTGCCCAGCTTTGGTGCCAAGGCCATGGTGGAGGCCGGCGTGCTCAAGGACGTGCAGGCCATCTACGGCCTGCACATCACGGCCAACCTGCCCTCGGGCATGGTGGGCTATCGCAGCGGGCCGCTGATGGCGGGTTCGGACAGCCTGAGCATCCAGGTCGAGGGCCGGGGCGGCCATGGCTCGTCGCCGTGGAATGCGGTCGATCCCATCGTCGCGGCCAGCCAGGTGGTGCTGGGCCTGCAGACCGTGGTCAGCCGCCAGCTCAACATCAGCCTGGAGCCGGCCGTGCTGACGATCGGCTCCATCCAGGGCGGCACGCGCTACAACATCATCCCGGACAACGTGGAGATGCAGGGCACGCTGCGCACCTTCGACGAGGACATGCGCCAGGAGGCGCACAAGCGCATCACCGCCACGGCCGAGCAGATCGCGGCCTCCAGCGGCGCCAAGGCCAAGGTGCGTTTCGGCCCCGTGGCCTATCCGGTGACCACCAACCCCGCCGCACTGACCGAGGCCTCGCTGCCAGCGCTCAAGCTGGCCATGGGCGGCAAGGCCATGGTGATTCCCAAGGTCAGCGGCTCCGAGGATTTCTCGGAATTCCAGAAGGTGGTCCCGGGCTTCTTCTACTTCCTGGGGGCGCCGCCGGCAGGCCAGGATTTCGCCAAGGCGCCGTCCAACCACTCGCCGCTGTTCGACATCGACGAGAAGCAACTGCCCACGGGCGCGCGCTCACTGGCCGCGCTGGCCGTGGACTATCTGCAGCGCAACCCATAGTTGTTGGACTCCCCCTGAGCGGCGGACGCCGCTTCCCGTTGCACGGCGCCCCCTCTCTCGCTACGCGGGAGGGGGACGGCACCCCCGCTGCGGGGCAACGCGGCCGGCGTAGGCCCTTGCTCGGTGTCCCTGGCTTGAGATCGAGTCCGTGCGAACCGCGTCGGCTTTATTTGGCGCTAGCGATTGCCGATGGGCCTTTCCACCACCGGGCGATGGCGAGCCGGAAGGGCAGCAGCAGCGCCACGCCCAGCACCAGCTTCACGCCCAGGTCGCCCAGGGCCCAGGTCACCCAGGGCTCGGCGGCGCCTGCGAAGGCGATGCTCCAGAACAGGAAGGTGTCCAGGCAGGCGGCCAGCAGCGTGGCCACCAGGGGGGCACGCCACCAGCGGCCCGCACGCAGGCGGTGGAACACGCCGATGTCCAGCCACTGCGAGGCAATGAAGGCCGCGCCCGAGGCCAGCGCGATGCGCGGCGGCGCCAGCACCAGCGAGGCGGCCACGGCCACGGCAAAGCCCACCCAGGCCACGCGCCGGGCCTGCTGCGGGCCGAAGCTGCGGTTGACCAGCTCGCTCACCAGGAAGGCGAACGGATAGGTGATGGCGCCCCAGGTCAGCCAGTCGTTGATGGCGTACTGCACCAGGATGTTGGACGACAGCACCACCACGCCCATGGCTGCAATGGCGGCCAGCAGCTGGGTGCGCGAGGGGGCGGCGAAACAGTGCGGACGCGGTGTCATGCTGCGCCACCGGAGCCGCGTGCGCCCGACGAGGGCAGGGGCAGCCCGAGGATGGCGCAGGCCACGGCCTCGCCCACCTTGACGCCGTCCACGCCGGCCGACAGGATGCCGCCCGCGTAGCTGGCGCCTTCGCCGGCCGGGTACAGGCCGCGCGTGTTCAGGCTGTGGAAGTCCGCGCCGCGCTCGATCTTCACGGGCGAGGAGGTGCGCGTTTCCACGCCGGTGAGCACGGCGTCGTGCATGTCGTAGCCGCGGATCTTCTTGCCGAAGGCGGGCAGGGCCTCGCGCATGGCCTCGATGGCGTAGGCCGGCAGCACGTGGTGCAGGTTGGTCAGCGTGATGCCGGGCTGGTAGGAGGGCTCGACCTCGCCCAGCGCGGCCGATTCCTTGCCCGCGATGAAGTCGCCCACCAGTTGGCCCGGCGCGTTGTAGTTGCGCCCGCCCAGCAGGTAGGCCTTGGTCTCCAGCTGGCGCTGCAGCACGATGCCCGACAGCGGGTGCAGCTCGCCGTCCTTGAGGTCTTCCACGCCATGGGTCTTGCCGTCGAAGGCCCAGGCAAAGCTCTTGGCATCGCGCGGATAGTCGGAGGGGTCGATGGCGCAGACCATGCCGGCGTTGGCATTGCGCTCGGCACGCGAGTACTGGCTCATGCCGTTGGTGACCACGCGCTCGGGCTCGCTGGTGGCCGCCACCACGGTGCCGCCCGGGCACATGCAAAAGCTGTAGACCGCGCGCCCGTTGCTGGCGTGGTGCACCAGCTTGTAGTCGGCCGCGCCCAGCAGCGGGTGGCCGGCATGCCTGCCCCAGCGCGCCCGGTCGATCAGGCCCTGCGGATGCTCGATGCGAAAGCCCACCGAGAACGGCTTGGCCTCCATGTGCACGCCGCGTTCGTAGAACATGGCGAAGGTGTCGCGCGAGCTGTGGCCCAGGGCCATCACGGCATGGTCGGTTTCCAGCCACTGGCGCTCGCCGCTGTCCTGGTCCAGCACCTCCAGGGCGGTGAGATGGCGGTCCTCGCCCTCACCCTCGATGCGCATGTCACACACGCGTTGGCCGAAGCGTATCTCGCCGCCCAGGCGGATGATTTCCTCGCGGATGCCCTCGACGACCTTCACCAGCTTGAAGGTGCCGATGTGCGGGTGCGCGGCATAGAGGATCTCGGGCGGTGCGCCGTGGGTGACGAACTCCTGCATCACCTTGCGGCCCAGGTGGCGCGGGTCCTTGATCTGGCTGTAGAGCTTGCCGTCGGAGAAGGTGCCTGCGCCGCCTTCGCCGAACTGCACATTGGACTCGGGCACCAGCTCGCGCTTGCGCCACAGGCCCCAGGTGTCCTGGGTGCGCTCGCGCACCGAGCGGCCGCGCTCGATCACGATGGGCCGGAAGCCCATCTGCGCCAGCACCAGGGCCGCAAAGATGCCGCAGGGCCCGAAGCCCACCACCACGGGCCGGCGCTGCAGGTCGGCAGGCGCCTGGCCCACGGCATGCCAGCGCATGTCGGGCGTGGGGTTCACATGGGCATGGCTGGAGAACTGCTCCAGCAGTGCGGCTTCCTGGCTCTCGTCGGTCAGCGTCAGGTCCACGATGTAGACGGCCAGCAGCTCGGACTTGCGCGCATCGAAGCTGCGCTTGTGCACGTGCACGGAGGCAATGGCCTCCTCGGCAATGCCCAGCTGGCGCGCGGCCAGGGCGCGCAGCGGCTCCAGGGGCAGATATTCGGTGTGGCTGTCGGGGTGGTATTGCACCGCCGACAGGGGCAGTTTCAGTTCAGAGACGCGGATCATGGCTTGTACCTATCAAGCAGAGGGCCGGCGATGGTAAGCCAAAGTGGGCGACCGCACAGCCTTGGGGTGTGCTCGGGTTCGGATTTTCCGCCAGATATTCCTGGTCCTGGTGCCGTCCCGATCCGGGCACGGACCTTGCATGCAGGGCCGGCCATCCGCGAGCGGGGTCCTTCAGCCCCGGTCTGACGGGGCGGCTGCATCTGCGCGAAGTGGTGGTGGAACGGATGTAAGCTCGCGGCAAGCCTGCGGGCGGGTGCTGCCCCAGGTGAACAAGATCAACGCATTCCACGCACCACAAGGAGACATTTCATGAAGCAACCCCCTTCCAGGCAACGCCTGCCTGCATGGCAGTGGATCGGCCTTGCGGCCGCCACGCCGCTGTTCCTCGCATCGTGCGGAGGCGGCGGCAATGGCGGATCGGGCCAGGACGACCTGGCCGCCTGTGCCATCACCTCGGGCGATGGCAGCGTGGTCGTGGGCTCGGGCCTGCCCGGTGATCCGGCCGCACCCGAACCCTCGTCGGGCTACCGCCTCGGCAAGAAGGCCCTGCACACCTCCAAGTACATGGTGGTCACGGCCAACCCGCTGGCGTCCAAGGCCGGTTGCGAGGTGCTCAAGTCCGGCGGCTCGGCCGTGGATGCGGCCGTGGCCGTGCAGATGGTGCTGGGCCTGGTGGAGCCGCAGTCCAGCGGCATCGGCGGTGGCGCCTTCATGCTCTACCGCGATGCAGCCACGGGCAAGGTCGTGGCCTATGACGGCCGCGAGACCGCGCCGGCCGCCGCCACCGAAAACTACCTGCGCTACGTGGACGACACCGCCGACCAGACCGCGCCCAAGCCCTCGGCGCGCGCCAGCGGCCGCTCCATCGGCACGCCGGGCGTGGTGCGCATGCTGGAACTCGCGCACAAGGACTACGGCAAGACCGCGTGGCCCCAGCTGTTCAATTCGGGCATCGACCTGGCCAGCAAGGGCTTTCCCATCAGCGGCCGCATGGCTGCGGCGCTGGACGGCTCCAAGGTGGAACTGGCGCGCGACGCCGATGCCGCCAAGCTGTACTTCGATGCCCAGGGCAAGCCGCTGGCGCTGGGCGCCAAGTTCGTCAACCAGCCCTATGCCGACACGCTGCGCAGCATCGCCACGGGCGGTGCCGACGCCTTCTACCGTGGCGACCTGGCCCAGGCCATCGTCAGCAAGGTGGGCGTGACGCAGACCGTCTCGGACGGCGCACCCATCACCCCCGGCAAGACCACGCTGCAGGATCTGGCCAGCTACGAGGCCAAGCGCCGCGAGGCCGTCTGCACCACCTACCGTGCGCGCTACATGGTCTGCAGCATGCCGCCGCCGTCGTCCGGCGGCATTGCCGTGGCACAGGCCATGGGCATTCTGGAGAACTTCGACCTCAAGGCCTATGCGCCCACGGCCATCGATGGCGAGGGCGGCAAGCCTTCGGTGATGGGCGTGCACCTGGTCAGCGAAGCCCTGCGCCTGGCCTATGCCGACCGTGACAAATACGTGGCCGACACCGACTTCGTGCCCCTGCCCGGCGGCTCGCCGGCGCTGATGCTGGACAAGAGCTACCTGCGCCAGCGCGCCGCCCTCATCTCCACCACCAAGAGCATGGGCACGGCCCAGGCAGGCAACTTCGGCACGCCTTCGCAGGGCGTGGTCGATGTCAAGGAGGCCGGCACCACGCACATGAGCATCGTCGATGCCAAGGGCAACGCGCTGAGCATGACGACCACGGTGGAGTCCAGCATGGGCTCCTTCCACGTCACGCGCGGCTTTGTGCTCAACAACCAGCTGACCGACTTCGCGGCCATCCCCAGCACCACCGAAGGCCCGGTCGCCAACCGCGTGCAGCCGGGCAAGCGCCCGCGCAGCTCCATGGCGCCCACGCTGGTGTTCGACCTGAAGACCGACGGCACCGCCGGCGACTTCAAGATGGCCACCGGCTCGCCGGGCGGCAGCACCATCATCCAGTACGTGACCAAGACTCTGGTCGGCGCGCTGGACTGGGGTCTGGATGCCCAGCAGGCCACGTCGCTGGTGGACTTCGGCGCGGCCAACAGCCCGACCACCAACGTGGGCGGCGAGCACCCCAACATCAACACGGCCAATGGCGGCAACGACGATCCGCTGGTCAGCGGCCTGCGTGCCCTGGGCCATGTGGTGTCCATCAGTGCGCAGTCCAGCGGTATTGGCACCATCTTGCGGGTGCAGCGCAATGGGCAGGCGCAGCTGGAAGGTGGGGCTGATCCGCGCCGTGAAGGGCTTGTTCTGGGCGATACCGTTCGCTGATTTTGGTCTGATGATTGACTGAGGAAGGCGCTGCTGGCAGGGATGCTGGTGGCGCCTTTTCTTTTATGGGATCCATAGCCTGCCCCTGCCGGGTGGTTGTTTTTCGAGGCCGGGTTTCGGCCCGGCGGCCGACCCGCTTTCTTGTCGCGCGACAAGAAAGCGGGGCAAAGAAGCGCGCCCCAAACTGCCCACGACCCTTCGCTTCGCTGCGGGCGACCTGCGTTGGGCGGGATGCGGGGTGTGCCGCAGAACTCACTCCTTGCGCCTGCGGCGCAATCCGTTCAAACAACTGCGGCAAGTCAGATGACGAAGCAAGCCTGTCCTTCGGCAGGCTCGCCACCCCGCATCCCGCCCAACGCAGGCGTGGGCAGAAGGGGGAGGCTGGGGAACAGCCAACAGCCAACAGCCAACAGCCAACAGCCAAAAATGCAAAACAGCCGACGCGCCATCGCTGCGCTCGGCTGTTTTTTTCAATGGGGCCGAGCGAAGCGAAGGCCCGCACCACCTCCCCGTATGTCAGCGCCTGCGGCGTGGTGGTTGCGGGGTTGCAGTCCTGCCGAAGGACAGGACTGCTTCGTCATCTGACTCGCCGTGACTGTTTGAACGTAGCGCGCAGCGCGAAGAGAGTTTCACGGCGAACCCCGCAACCGCCACGACGCAGGTTGCCCGCAGCGAAGCGGAGGGTCGCGGACATCCGGGTCGCCTTTGCTTTGCCTACTTTCCTTTGGCGAAACAAAGGAAAGTAGGTCGGCCGCCGGGCCGAGACCCGGCCTCGAGAAACAACCCCCCGGCAGGGACAAAAAAACATCCCTGAATGGCAGCTGCTCTGAAGGCATACGCCCCGTAGCTGTCACGTCAAAGACATGCCCCAATCACCGCGATGCGCACAAAAAGCAGCCCACAAACTCTGCAAACCAAGTAACCACGTCACCCTCCGCTATAGAGTTCCACTCCCCGCACCCACGCTGCGCGTTTTCCCCACAATCCCCAACGCTACGGGCTTGCCCGAATCCATGGTTGGCATGCATCCATCTAAATTGAACAGCAGCAAGTTCGATGGTCGTGAGCCTCTGAGGAAGATGGAAATGCAAAGACGAGTGTTTGGCGCATGGATGTGCGCATCGGTCCTGATGACGGGCGCAGCATGGGCGCAGGACAGCTATCCAAGCCGCCCCATCAGCCTGGTCGTGCCCTACGGCGCGGGCGGCGTGACCGACGTGGTGGCGCGTGCGCTGGCCCAGGGCATGGGCAAGCAGCTGGGGCAGACCGTGGTGATCGAGAACAAGCCCGGCGCAGGCGCGTCCATGGGCGTGATGGAGATGCGCACGGCCAAGCCCGATGGCTACCGCCTGACGCTGGCGCCCGTGAGCATCTTCCGCCAGCCCCACATCCAGAAGGTGCAGTACGACCCGGTGCGCGATCTCAGCTACATCGCCACCTACATGACCTATGACTTCGTGCTGGCCGTGCCCCAGGACTCGCCGTTCAAGACGGTGCAGGATCTGGTCGAGTTCGCCAAGAAGAATCCGGGTGCCGTGGATTACGGCACGCCGGGCAAGTTCACGGCCAACCACGTGGTGATGGCGCTGCTGGAGCAGGCCACGGGCGCACGCTTCACGCATGCGCCCTTCAAGGGCGATGCCGAGGCGCTGAACTCGCTGATGGCCGGCCACATCAAGTCCGGCGTGTACGCCAACACGGTGCTGCCGTACCTGAGCTCGGGCAAGCTGCGTGCCCTGGCCTCGGCCTCCGAGGTGCGGCCCGAGGCCTTTGCCAACGTGCCCACGTTCCGCGAGGCCGGTTATGCCTTCGATGTGCCCTCGCCCCTGGGCATTGCCGGGCCGCGCGGCCTGCCGCCCGAGATCGTGCGCAAGCTCGAAGCCGCCATCAAGGCCGCCATGGACGATCCGGCCTTCCGCCAGGTCGTCGGCAACTACGGCGTGCGCACGCAGTTCCGCGGCAGCCAGGAGTACACGGCGTTCGCCAGGAAGGCGTTCGAGGACGAGAAGAAGATCGTGCAGAACATAGGCCTGGAGGATTGAGGCCGCTACGCGGGCGGCAGCCCGGCCATGGCCCGCAGGTCCACCAGCCGGTCATACTCGGCCGCCGTGACCAGCCCCAGCGCCACGGCCGCCTCGCGCGGCGCAATGCCGCGTGCCATGGCCTCGCGCGTGATGCGTGCCACGGCGTCATAGCCCAGTACCGGGTTGAGCGCGGTGGCCTGCAGCAGCGAGTGGCTGACCTGCTGCTCCAGCCGCTCGGTGTGTGCCTGCAGGCCGGCCACCAGCTTCTCGGCAAACACGCGGCTGGCGTCGCCCAGCGCGCGCATGGCGCGCAGCAGGTGGTGGATCAGCACGGGCTTGGCCACGTTGAGCTCGAAGTGCCCGGCCGAGCCCGCCAGCGTGACGGTGAGGTGGTGGCCCATGGCCTGGTAGGCGGCCTGCACCACGACCTCGGCCACGGTCGGGTTGCGCTTGCCCGGCATGATGGAGGAGCTCAGCCCATCGTCGGGAAACACCAGCTCCCCCAGGCCGCAGCGCGGGCCTGAACCCAGCAGGCGGATGTCATTGGCCATCTTGGCCAGCGAACCGGCCACCACGTTGAGTGCGCCCGAGACCTCGATGAGCGCATCGTGCGCGGCCATGCCTTCGAACTTGCAGGGGTTGGGCGTGACCGCCAGGCCCGTGAGCGCCTGTATCTCCTCGCAGAAGACTCGGTCGAATCCGGCCGGCGCGTTGAGCCCCGTGCCGGCCGCCGTGCCGCCCTGGGCCAGGCTCCACAGCCGGGGCTGGGTGGCCTGCAGCCGGTCCATGCCGTGGCCCACCTGGTGGGCGAATGTCTCGAAGCTCTGGCCCAGCGTCATGGGCACGGCGTCCATCAGGTGCGTGCGCGCCACCTTGAGCACGCCGGCAAAGGCCAGGGCGCGTTCCTGCAGGCGCTGCTGCAGCCGCTCCAGGGCGGGCAGCAGGTGGTCGCGCAACTCCAGCGCCGTGGCCAGGTGCATCACCGTGGGAAAACTGTCGTTGGACGACTGCGAGGCATTGGCATGGTCGTTGGGATGGACCGGGCTGCGCGTGCCCGGGGGCTGGCCCAGCATCTGGTTGGCGCGGTTGGCGATGACCTCGTTGGCATTCATGTTGGTCTGCGTGCCCGAGCCCGTCTGCCAGATGGTCAGCGGGAAATGCGCGTCCAGCAGGCCGTCGCGCAGTTCGGCGGCCGCGGCCTCGATGGCTGCGCCGCGCGCGTCGTCCAGCACGCCCAGGCGCCGGTTGGCACGCGCTGCCGCCAGCTTCTGCAGCCCGAATGCGCGGTACAGGCCCTGCGGAAAGCGCTCCTCGCCGATGGTGAACAGCTCCAGCGCGCGCTGGGTCTGCGCGCCCCAGAGGCGGTCGGCGGGAATGTGGACGGGGCCGAAGGCATCGTGCTCGATGCGGGTATGAGCTTGGGTCTGTGCCTGGGCCTGGGTGCGTGTCTGGTCCATGGGCTCAGTCCAGCGAGATCTTCGCGTCGGCTGCCACCTTGCGCCAGCGCTCCACCTCGGCGGCCGTGTGGCGGGCCAGGGCTTCAGGCGCGTATTGATCTGCGGGCAGCAGGCGTATGCCCTGGGCGGCCATCCTGTCGGTCCAGGCCTTGTCGGCCAGGGCCTTGGTATAGGCCTGGTAGACCTTTTGCACCACGTCGCGCGGCGTGCCCTTGGGCGCGTAGATGCCGTACCAGGTGGCGGTCTCGAAGCCCGGCAGCAGCTTCTGGCCCAGCGCTGCCGCGCCCGGGAACTGGGGCATGGGCTTGTCCGAGGTGAGCGCGATGGCGCGGATGCGCTCGCCCGCCAGCTGGGGCAGGGCGGTGTTGGTCTGGTCGAACATGGCATCGACCTGGCCGGAGATCACATCGGTCATGGCCGGTGCCGCGCCCTTGTAGGCCACCTGGGTGATCTCCATCTGCGCGCGGCTGGCGAACAGCGCCGCCACCAGGTGCGAGGTCGATCCCACGCCCGCGTTGCCGAAGTTCAGCCGGCCCGGGTTCTGCTTGCCGAAGGCCACCAGCTCCTCGGCCGTCTTGTACGGGGAGTTCTTGCCCACCAGCAGCACCAGCGGCGTGTCGGGGAAGCGGAACACCGCCTCGAAGTCCTTGACCGGGTCATAGGCCAGCTTCTTGTACAGCGACGGCGCCGCGCCCATGTAGCCCATGTGGCCGACCAGGAAGCTGTAGCCGTCGGGTGCCGAGCGCGCCGCCTTGGCCGCGCCGATGGTGCCGCCCGCACCCGGAACGTTCTCGATGATGATCTGCTGGCCAAGTTGCGTGCTGGTGCGCTGGGCGATGTCACGCGCCATGGCGTCCGTGGGGCCGCCGGCCGCGAAGGGCACGATCCAGGTCAGCGGCTTGGCGGGGTAGCCGCCCTGGGCGTGCGCGGCCAGGGCGAAGGTGGTGGCGGCCAGGGCAAGGGCCAGGCGTGGCAGGCGGGGAAGATGGAAAGGCATGGTGTTGTCTCCTGTAGTGCTGTGTTCTGTCCTGGGCCGGGGTGTCAGCGGCCGCTGGCTGTATGGGCGCGCGACAGCGCAAGGGCGCGGTCCACCATCTGCGGGGCCTCGCCCAGGTAGTTGCGCGGGTCGGTGAGGCGCTGCAGCGCCGCGCGGTCGAAATGGGCCGTGACTTCGGGCAGGCGGGCCAGCGCATCGGCCAGCGTGCCGCCCTCGGCGTTGACGCTGCGGCAGGCGGCATAGACGATGTCGTGCGCCTGCTGGCGGCCCGTGTGCGGGGCCAGGCCCATCATCACGGCCTCGGCCACGATCAGGCCGTCGGTCATGTCCAGGTTGCGGGCCATGCGTTCGGGATCGACGATGAGGCCGCCCAGCATGAAGCGCGCCTGGTGCAGGGCGCCAGCCGAGAGCACGAAGCTCTCGGGCAGGGCCACCCATTCGGCGTGCCAGGGGCCGGTGGCGCGCTCCAGGTCCTGGACCATGGCGTCCAGCATCAGGCCCGCATGCTGGCGCACGGCCTTGGAGGCGGCCAGCATCAGCTCGCTGGAGATGGCGTTGCGCTTTTGCGGCATGGTGCTGCTGGCGCCGCGCCCCGTGACGAAGGGCTCGAACACCTCGCCGAACTCGGTGGAGGACAGCAGCATCACGTCGTAGGCGATCTTGCCCAGCGAGCCGGTGACCAGGGCCAGGAAATTCACCGCTTCGGCCAGGCCGTCGCGCGCCACATGCCAGGTGGTGGCGGGCACGCCCAGGCCCAGTTCTTCCATCAGCAATTGCTGCACTTCCAGGCCCCGTCCGCTCAGCGAGGCCAGCGTGCCTGCCGCCCCTGCGAACTGGCCCACCAGCACGCGCGGGCGCAGTTCCTTCAGGCGCTGGGCATGGCGGTCGAACATGGCCAGCCAGATGGCGGCCTTGTAGCCGAAGGTAATGGGCAAAGCGTGCTGCAGGTGCGTGCGGCCGGCCATGGGCGTGTCGCGGTGGCGCTCTGCCAGGTCGGCCAGGATGGTGCGCAGCGCGGCGATGTCGGCATCGACCAGGTCCAGCGCATCGCGCACCTGCAGCACGGTGGCCGTGTCCATGATGTCCTGGGTGGTGGCGCCCCAGTGGATGTAGCGGCCTGCGTCGCCGCACTGTTTCACCAGCTGGTGCACCAGCGGCAGGATGGGGTAGCCGACAATGTCGGTTTCCTTGCGCAGCAGCTCGAAGTCCAGCGCTTCGAGGCTGCAGCGCTGCGCGATCTCGTGTGCGGCCTCGGCCGGAATCACGCCGCAGCGGCCCTGGGCGCGCGCCAGCGCGACCTCGACCTCGATGTAGCGCGACACCAGCGCGCTGTCGGCGAAGATGGCGCGCATGGCGGGGGTGCCGAAGGCGTCGCGGAACAGCAGCGAATCGATGGCGGTGCTGGAGGTGAAGGACGGAAGGGTCATGGTGCGCAATTGCAATTAAGTTCGGACATATCGATATTTTTATTTATGTACGTACATTACGAACATCCGGGTTTGCCTGGGGTGAGGGCCTGCGTCCATGGCTGAGACACGCTATGCCCAGGTGGCGCGCGACCTGTCCGAGCGCATTGCCTCGGGCGAATACGCCGTGGGCGCCCTGCTGCCCACCGAGCTGGAGCTGTGCGACCGCTATGGCGTGAGCCGCCACACCGTGCGCGCGGCGATTGCCGAGCTGCAGCAGTCGGGGCTGGTATCGCGGCGCAAGAAGGTGGGCACGCGCGTGGAGGCGGCGCAGCCCCATGCGCACTACCGCCAGGCGCTGACCTCGCTGGAGGACCTGGTGCAGTTCGGCGCCACCCATGTGCGCGAGGTGCGGCGCATCGAGGAGGTGGTGCTGGACCAGGACCTGGCCGCCGAACTGGACTGCCCGGCCGGTAGCCGCTGGCTGGCCATCTGCAGCCTGCGCCGCGACGGCGCCGCGCCGCACCTGCCCATTGCCTGGACCGTGGTCTATGTGGATGCGCAGCGCTTTGACACGCAGGAACTGGCCGAGCGCGTGCGCGCCGCGCCCGAGTTGCTGGTCAGCAGCCTGCTGGAGCAGCAATACGGCCTGCGCATCGCGCGGGTGCGGCAGGCCGTGGTGGGGGCGCTCATTCCCGAGGCGCTGTCGGAGGAATTGCAGGCCCCGGCAGGGTCAGCGGCGCTGAAGATCGTGCGCCGCTACCTGGATACCGATGGGGAGTTGATGGACCTCAGCGTGACCTTGCACCCGGCCAGCCGCTATACCTTGCATACGCAGTTGGACCGGGATCTGGCGAGCGTCTAGCCGTTGGCGTTGGCAGCTTCCGAGCCCTGCTCTGCCAGGAAGCCGCCGCTCTGGTGCGACCACAGCTTGGCGTAGATGCCGCCCAGCTCCAGCAGTTGCTGGTGCGTGCCCTGCTCGACGATGTGGCCCTGGTCCATCACGATCAGGCGGTCCATGGCCGCGATGGTCGAGAGCCGGTGGGCGATGGCGATCACGGTCTTGCCGTGCATGAGGCTGTCCAGGCTTTGCTGGATGGCCGCCTCGACCTCGCTGTCCAGCGCGCTGGTGGCCTCGTCCAGCAGCAGGATGGGCGCGTCCTTGAGCATGACGCGCGCAATCGCCACGCGCTGGCGCTGGCCGCCCGATAGCTTGACGCCGCGCTCGCCCACCTGGGCGTCATAGCCGCCACGGCCCTTGAGGTCGGTCAGCGTGGCGATGAAGTCCGAGGCCTCGGCCTTTTGCGCGGCGGCCAGCATCTCCTGCTCGGTCGCGTCGGGGCGGCCGTAGAGGATGTTGTCGCGCATGGAGCGGTGCAGCAGCGAGGTGTCCTGCGTGACCATGCCCACCGCGCCGCGCAGGCTGTCCTGAGTGACGGTGCGTATGTCCTGGCCGTCGATGGTGATGCGCCCGCCCTGGGCTTCATGGAAGCGCAGCAGCAGGTTCACCAGCGTGGACTTGCCCGCGCCCGAGCGGCCGATCAGGCCGATGCGCTCGCCGGCGCGGATGTGCAGGTTCAGGTGGTCGATCACCTGCTTGCCGCCGTCCTTGTAGGCAAAGCTCAGGTCCTCGAAGGCGATGGCGCCGTGCGTGACCTGCAGCGGCCTGGCGTCGGGCGCATCCACGATGGTGCGCGGCTTGGTCAGCGTGAGGATGCCGTCCTGGATGGTGCCCACGTTCTCGAACAGGCCCGTCATCTGCCACATCACCCAGTGCGAATAGCCCATCAGGCGCAGCGCCATGGCGATGATGGCCGCCACCACGCCTGCGCTGGCCTGTCCGGCCGACCACAGGTACAGCGCCGTGCCCGCCGAGCCCACCAGCAGCATCGTGATCATCAGATGGTTGACGATCTCGAACTGGCTGACCAGCCGCATCTGCGCATAGCCCGTGGACTTGAAGGCCTCCATGGCGTTGCGCGCGTATTCGGCCTCGCGGCGCGTGTGGGCGAACAGCTTGACGGTGGCGATGTTGGTGTAGGCATCGGTCACGCGGCCCGTCATCATGGAGCGTGCATCGGCCTGCTCCTTGCCGATCTTGCCCAGGCGCGGAACGAAGTAGCAGCAGGCACCGATATAGGCGGCCAGCCACAGCGCAAACGGAATCATCAGCCGCCACTCGAAGCTGGCCGCCAGGATCAGGATGCCGATCATGTAGACGCTCACGCCCACCAGCACATCGACCACCATGAACACCACTTCGCGCACCGACAGCGCGGTCTGCATGATCTTGGTGGTGATGCGGCCCGCGAACTCGTCGGCATAGAACGACATGCTCTGGCCCAGCATCAGCCGGTGGAACACCCAGCGCAGCCGCATCGGGAAGTTGATGGCCAGCACCTGGTGCATCACCGCCGTGTGAAAGGCCAGCAACAGCACGCTGGACAGCAGGACGGCGGCAATGCCCCACACCGTGCCGCGCTGCTCTGCCCAGAAACCGGCCGGCGACACCGTGGACAACCAGTCCACCACATGGCCCATGAGGGCGAACAGCGCCGCCTCGTAGACGGCCAGCAGCGCCGAGGTGCAGGTCAGCAGCGCGATCCAGCCGCGCATGCCTTGCGTGCAGGCCCAGATGAAAGCGAAAAAGCCCTTGGGCGGGACCGTGGGCTCGACGCTGGGATAGGGCGGAACGCGTTTTTCAAAGAAACCGAACAAGATTTTTTTACTCCTTGGTCAGACCATCGTAGGCCAGAGTCGGGTTTGCCCGATGCGCGTTCAGCATGACCTTTGGGCGCAACATGTTTTGTAAGAAATCTCCACACAACTGTCCTACGCGTGGGTTCGCGCCCGGATTTCAGTGCAGGGGGAACACCGCGCCGTGGGGAAGATTGTCCGCGTCCGGGGCCGCTTCGTTGTGCGCGAATGGGGAATGCAGCATGCCGCTGGCGGCAACAAAAAAGGCCTCTTGCGAGGCCTTGTGTTTCATGCCGCAGTGCAGTGAACTGCAGCGGACGGGGCTTGCCGCCGGTCAGGCCGGCAGAAAGCCTTCCACCGACAGGTAGCGCTCGCCCGTGTCGTAGTTGAAGCCCAGCACCTTGGCGCCTGCGGGCAGCTCGGGCAGCTTTTGCGCAATGGCGGCCAGGGTGGCGCCCGAGGAGATGCCGACCAGGATGCCTTCCTCGCGGGCCGAGCGGCGTGCGTACTCGCGCGCGGGTTCGGCCTCGACCTGGATCACGCCGTCCAGCAGGCTGGTGTCCAGGTTCTTGGGCACGAAGCCTGCGCCAATGCCCTGGATGGGGTGGGGCGAGGGCTGGCCGCCCGAGATCACGGGCGAGGCGGCAGGCTCCACGGCAAAGACCTTGAGCTGGGGGAACTTGGCCTTGAGCACCTTGGCCACGCCGGTCAGGTGGCCGCCCGTGCCCACGCCGGTGATCAGCACATCCAGGCCTTCGGGGAAGTCGGCCAGGATTTCCTGGGCCGTGGTGCGCACATGCACGTCGATGTTGGCGGGGTTCTCGAACTGCTGGGGAATCCAGGCGCCGGGCGTCTGGCTGGCCAGTTCCTGGGCGCGGGCGATGGCGCCCTTCATGCCCTTTTCCTTGGGCGTAAGGTCGAAGCTGGCGCCGTAGGCCAGCATCAGGCGGCGGCGCTCGATGCTCATGCTCTCGGGCATGACCAGCACCAGCTTGTAGCCCTTGACGGCGGCCACCAGGGCCAGGCCCACGCCGGTGTTGCCGCTGGTGGGCTCGATGATGGTGCCGCCGGGCTGCAGGGCGCCGGACTTCTCGGCGTCCTCGACCATGGCCAGGGCGATGCGGTCCTTGATGGAGCCGCCGGGGTTGCCACGCTCGGACTTGATCCACACATTGGCACCTGCGCCGAACAGGCGGTTGATGCGCACATGGGGCGTGTTGCCAATCGTTTGCAGGATGTTGTCAGCTCTCATCGGACCTCCGCGAGTTGGGGTGGTGGTTGGACAGTCGGGGGTGGTGCGCAGACGCTGCGCGAAAACCAGGCATTCATTGTGCACGCAGCTGTTCTATGCATGGGCTATATCGATATGGCCTGGACGGCTAACATCGCCGCATGAATCTACGGTTCCTGGAAACCTTTGTCTTGCTGGCCGAGCTGCGCAATTTCCGCATGACGGCCGAGCGGCTGTACACCACGCAGGCCGCCGTCTCCAGCCGCATCGCCACGCTGGAGCAGGAGTTCGGCGTGCGCCTGTTCGACCGTGGCGTGCGCGAGGTCACGCTGACGGCCGACGGCGCCAAGGCCCTGGTCCATGCCGAGCGCATGCTGCGCCTCATGCGGGAGATGCGCGAGGACATGCTGGACAAGCAGGCCTATGCCGGCGTGATCCGCATCGGCGCCATCGAGTCCATCGTGCACAGCTGGTTTCCCGATTTCCTGGCGCTGCTGCAGCAGCGCTATCCGCGCCTGCAGGTGGAGATCGCCTGCGACACCACGCTGCACATGTCCGAGCAATTGGTGAAGGGCCAGCTGGACCTGTCGCTGCAGGCCAAGCCCGTGACGGCGGCCGGCGTGGGCCATCTGTCGCTGGGTGAATTTCCCATGGCCTGGGTGGGCAGCCCCAAGCTGGGCATTGGCGACGAGACCCTGAGCCTGGCCGAGCTGGCGGCCTTTCCCATCATGTGCTTTGCGCGCGGCTCCGAGCCGTATGCGGTGATCGAGCAGTTGTTCTCCACCGAAAGCAGCGCCTCGGTGCACCTGAACTGCATCGCCTCGGTGGCGACCATGATCCGCGTGGTCTGCGACGGCCTGGGCGTGGCCGCCGTGCCGCCGGCCATCATCCAGCGCGAGCTGGCCGAGCAGCGCCTGCGCCTGCTGCGCGTGGACCGTGAGTTCCCCTCGCTGCCGCTGGTGGCCTGCTTTCGCAACGATCACCAGAACCCGCTGACCGAAGTGGTGGCGCGCGCGGCCGAGGAGACCGCCGCCGCCTTTGCGCTGAACCACGGCCAGGCCGTGGCGCGGCTGCCGGGCAGCGGCCTGGGCGGCTAGGCCCGAGGCTGCCTGGTCGATCAGCCCTGCGCCGAAGCCAGCAGCTGCTCCACGGCCAGGGCCACGGACAGCAGTCGCCCGTCCTGCCCGCCGAGGCCGGCCAGGCTCAGGCCCACGGGCGCCTCGCCTGCGCGGTGGCAGGGCAGGGAGATGGCGCAGCCGTCGAGGAAGTTGATCAGCGTGGGGTTGCGCAGGATCAGGCCGTTGGCGCCGAAGTAGGCCTCGTCGCTCTGCGTGAGGTCGGCGATCTTGGGGGCGACCACGGGCACGGTGGGCATGACGATCAGGTCATGGTCGGCCATCTGGGCGCTGACGGCGGCAATCCACTGCCTGCGGCGTGCCAGCAGGTCGATGTAGTCGGCCGCGCTGATGTCCTTGCCGCGCAGGATGCGCGTGCCCACGCGCGGGTCGTACTCGGACAGGCGTGTGGCGATGTGGTGGCGGTGCCAGGCCCAGGCCTCGGCGGCCGTGAAGCCGCCCTTGGAATTGATGTCGGCCAGCTCGCCGAAGGGCGCGACCACGGCATGGGTGATGTGGGCGCCCGCCTGCGACAGCAGGGACAGGGCGCGCTCCCAGGCGGCGGCCACGGTGGCGTCCATGCCGTCCAGCACCACGTTGGTGGGTGCCAGCAGGCGCAGGCCCTGCAGCGGCGCGGCATGCAGCTCGCCCAGCGGCTCGCCGGAGAGGATGGCGTCCAGCGTGGCGCAGCAGCGCACGCTGGGGGCCAGCGGGCCGATGGAGTCCAGGTTGGCCGACAGCGGCAGCACGCCCTCCATGCTCACGCGGCGCGCCGTGGGCTTGAAGCCCGTGAGCCCACACAGCGCCGAAGGAATGCGCACCGAGCCGCCCGTGTCCGAGCCGATGGCCGCCATGCCCATGCCGTCGGTGACCGAGATGGCCGCGCCCGAGGACGAGCCGCCCGGGATGCGGCCGCCGTCCTCGTCACGCTGCCAGGGATTGCGCGGCGTGCCGTAGTGCGGGTTGATGCCCAGGCCCGAGTAGGCGAACTCGGTCATGTTGGTCGTGCCCACGATGACGGCGCCGGCCTGGCGCAGGCGCTGCACCACTTCGGCCGTGCGCTGCGCGGGCGGTGCGTCGGCCAGCAGGCGCGAGCCGCCCAGCGTGGGAAAGCCGGCGATGTCGAACAGGTCCTTGACCGAGACCGGCAGGCCCTCGATGGGCGAGCGCGCCAGGCCGGCCGCACGCAGCACGTCGCTGGCACGGGCCTCGGCCAGGGCCGCGCCCTGGAACACGCGCGTGAACACCTTGGGGCCTTCCCCCGACATGGTGCGGGCCAGGGCCTGCTCGGTCAGCTGCACCGAGGTGGTTTCGCCGCCATGCAGGCGCTGTGATGCCAGTTCCAGGCTGGGCAGGGGGAGGGCTTGGGTCATGTGGGAAGTCCTGTGGGTGAAGGCGGGCGTGGGCGGATCGGAGTCGCGGCTCAGGCCACGACGTCCAGCAGTTCGCTGCGGTAGCTGTGGCGGATGGAACGCTGGCTGCGGGGATCGTACAGCTCCATGGAGAACTGCGTCGAGGGGCGGATGCCACCGATGGCGCCCACCGTGCCGCAGGTCATGCCGCAGCCTGCGGGCAGCAGATCCTTGCCGCCCGTGAAGCCTGCGATCAGGTCCTGGGGCGTGCGCAGGCTGGCCAGCGTGCCTTCCTGGTAGAGCACCTCGCGGCCGTCTTCCACGATCCACGAGCGCACGACCAGCTCATCCCAGTGGCCGGCCACGTCGGCAAAGCGCCAGGCCTGGGTGGCCACGGGCTTGACGCAGGCCTGCTTGGAAAAGGCCACGCTGTAGGCTTCCAGCTTGCGGTCCGTGTGGTCGGAGGCCAGGCTCACGAACATCTCGCCTTCGTGCGTGAACACGAAGACCTCGACCTCGCCGGAGGAGTCAGCGCCCAGCACCTGCAGCGCGCTGCGCTGGCTCAGCTGGTTGCTGGAGATGCGGTAGTACAGCGGCACGGCGCTGGGGCGCGGGATGCCGATGGCGGCCAGCTCCTCGATGTGGTGCTCGATGGCCTCGCGGTCGCGGCCGGCCCAGCCGGCGACGATGAGGGTGTCGAATTCAGGGGCGAAGGTCTGGCCCTCGGGGGTGGTGAACTGCAGTTGCATGGCAGGCGATCCAGGAAAAAGGCGGGGCCGCAGGCCCCGGTGGGAAAGAGGAGGGGGCAGTGGCGCGCGCGGTGCGGCGCGCAGGCATCACTGCTTCTTGACGAAGAGCACGACCAGGAAGGCGGCCATGAATTCCAGCGCGGCCACGAAGTACAGGCCCGAGGACAGCGACCCCGTGCTGGTCTTGAGCGCGCCGATCATGTAGGGCGCCACGAAGCCGGCCAGGTTGCCGATGGAGTTGATCAGCGCAATGCCGCCGGCCGCCGCCGTGCCGGCCAGGAAGGCGGCAGGAATCGACCAGAACACGGGAAAGGCCGCGAGGATGCCGATGGAGGCCAGCGTCAGCGCGCACAGGGCGAGCACGGCGTTGTGCAGGAACAGGCCCGTGAGGATCAGGCCCGCCGCCGCGATCAGCGCGGACAGGGCGCAATGCATGCGGCGCTCGCCGGTCTTGTCCGAATGCATGCCGTTCCAGACCATGGCCAGGGTGCCGGCCAGGAAGGGAATGGCCGAGATCAGGCCGATCTGCAGCGTGTTCTGGATGCCGATCTCCTTGATGATGGACGGCGACCAGAAGGCAATGGTGGCGTTGCCGCTGACGATGCAGAAATACACGGCAGCGCACAGCCACACGCGGTAGTTGCGGCAGGCGTCCAGGAAGGACACATGCTTGTGGCCGCCCTGGTTCTCTGCCTCCACGGCGGCGGTCACGGCGCGCTGCTCGGACGCGCTCAGCCACTTGGCGTTGGCGGGCTTCTCGGGCAGGTACAGCAGCACGAAGAAGCCGGCGATCACCGAGGGAATGCCCTCCAGGATGAACAGCCACTGCCAGTTGGACAGATGGCCCACGCCCTGCATGCCATTCATGATGGCGCCCGCAATGGGGCCGCCCACGGCGCCCGCAATGGCGAACGAGGTCATGAACAGGCCGTTGACGCGCGCCCGGTGGCGGGCCGGGAACCAGTAGGTCAGGTACAGCACCACGCCGGGGAAGAAGCCGGCCTCCACCACGCCCAAGATGAAGCGCAGCACGTAGAACATGGTGGGCGTGGTCACATAGGCCATGGCCATGGAGGCCGCGCCCCACAGGATGGTGATGCGCGCCAGCGTCTTGCGTGCGCCGATCTTCTCCAGCAGCAGGTTGCTGGGCACTTCGAACAGAAAGTAGCCGATGAAGAAGATGCCGGCACCCAGGCCGTAGATGGCCTCGCTGAACTGCAGGTCGTCCAGCATCTGCAGCTTGGCGAAGCCGACGTTGACGCGGTCTATCCATGCCAGGATGAAGAGCAGCACCAGAAAGGGAATCAGGCGCCAGGCGATCTTGCGGTAGGTGGCGTCCATGTCGGGCGGCGATGCCTGGCCGGCGCCGTGGGCGGGGGAATGTGCGGCGGATGCCGGACTGCTCATGGGGTGTCTCCTGTCTTCGACGGTGCAGCGGGCACACGGACCGGGGCGGGGCCCGTGTGTCTTAGGGGCTTCAGGCGCTGGCGGGTCTGCAGTGAGACCGGCCGGGCGTCTGGAGCTGTTCCTGTGGCGGCAGTATCGAAAGGCGGGACAGGGCTGTCCAACAAGAAATTATGAGCAGGCCTGAATGCAAATTCTTATGGGCAGAGCTGGTGCGGGCGCCGCACCGGCATGCAGCATGCGTGCACCATTTGCGCTCGGGAAAACCCTGATTTTTCAGGCGGTGGCGGCGGCACGCGGTGCGCGCAAAGGCTGCTTCCACAGCTCGGCCAGCAGCAGGCCGCCAATGGTCAGCACGCCGCCCACGGCGTGGTAGGCCGCCAGGGGCTCACCCAATGCCATGAAGGCGATCACGACCGTGAAGATGGGTACCAGGTTGAAGAACATGCTGGAGCGGCCCGGGCCGATGCGCGCCACCGACATCATCCACAGCAGCGGCGCGGCGATGGAGGCCATGATGCCCGCAAAGCCCACCAGCGGCAGGTTGGTCGCGTTCAGCCCCGTGCGCGGCGCCATCAGGAACAGCGGCAGCTGCGCGATCACGGCCACCAGGATCTGCAGGTACAGCAGTTGCACCGTGGCCAGGCGCGGCATGGGCCAGCGCTTGAGCAGGATGTTGTAGACCGCATAGGCCAGCATGGCCACGAACATCAGCGCATCGCCGCCATTGAGGCCCTGGGTGAGCAAAGTGGCAGGCTGCCCCGAAGACACCACCAGGGCCACGCCCGCAATCGCCAGCACGCAGCCCAGCACGGCGCCCCGGCTCAGCGCCTGGCCCAGCATGGCGGTGGACAGGCCCAGCACCATCATGGGCGTGAGCGAGCCGATCAGGCCCATGTGCGTGGCCGATGTCATATGGGCCGCGTAATAGGCCAGGCTCTGGTAGATCACCATGCCCAGCATCCCCAGCACGATGAGGCGCGGCAGCAGCGGCCGGATGTCGGCGCGCTGGCGCCAGATGGACGGCAAAAGGAAAGGCGTGAACAGCACGGCCGCCACCAGCCAGCGGTAGAAACCGATCTCGGCCGCGCCGATGCTGTCGGCCGCCATCTTGCTGACCACGGTATTGACCGACCAGATGAGCACGGCGATCAAAGGGAAAAGGTAAGACCCCATTGGAAGACTCCTAAGACTGGTCCTATGATCGTTCTGTCCGACTTGGAGTGCATCCCTGGTTTCGGACAATCGATAGCGCAACCCGGACCATCCGCCATGCCCCGTCCCAGCAAGCCCATGCACATCCAGAACGTCGAGGATGTGCCGGGCGAGTACTACTTCCGCTACGACGAATTCGGCGCCGACACCGAGGTGCCGCCGCACAGCCACAGCTGGGGACACCTGAACTACACGCCCCACGGCAGCATGTGCATGGACACGGCAGGCCAGCACTGGGTCTCGCCGCCGCAGTACGGCGTCTGGGTGCCGCCCGGCGTGGTGCACAGCTGCCATGTGGCGCACGCCGTGGTCTACCGCTCGGTCTACCTGGCGCCTGCGCTGTGCAGGGAGCTGCCGGCGCAACCGTGCTCCATGCGCATCGGTGCCATCGTCAAGGCCATCCTGGCCGACTTTGCCGTGCGCGACGTGCACATTCCCGCCACGGATGCCGACCTGCGCCTGGCCCGTGTGCTCTACGACCAGTTGCGGGCCGTTCCCGTGGAGCCCGGCTATCTGCCGGCCGCCGAACACCCGGCCTTGGTCGAAGTGCTGACCCGCATGCGCGCTGCGCCCGAGGACCACCGCAGCCTGGCCCAATGGGCCGCCAGCGTGCACATGACCGAGCGCACCCTGGCGCGCCACTGCCAGCGCGAGCTGGGCATGGGCCTGGGCGAATGGCGCCAGCGCATGCGCTACCTGCTGGCCATCGATGCGCTGGAGGCCGGCCTGAGCGTGCAGCAGATCGCCTATGACCTGGGCTACAGCACGCCCTCGGCCTTCATCGCCATGTTCCAGCGCGAGGCCGGCACCTCACCCGAACAATTCCGCCGCGAGTTCTGCATGCCGCCGTGAGGCTGTTGCGCCATCTGCCTGCAGCCCGGCCCAAGCCGCGAGATAATGCCGCCCGTGAAGCACGCCAGACCGCCGCTGGTGCAATCGTGGAAACACGGCACTGGAGGAACGTCCGGACTGCACAGGGCAGCGTAGCAGCTAACGGCTGTCCACCGTGAGGTGAGGATCAGAGCAACAGAGACGAGTTTGGACGGAACAATTCCCCCCGGGTGTTCTGTGGGTCGGCGAAAGCCGAACCGGATGGCGCAAGCCATACGGTCCATGCGCAAGCATGGAACCCACAGCCACCTTGGACGGGAACCGTCCAAGGTGAAACGGGCAATCTCTACGCGCAGCAATACCAAGTAGGCACACGTTGACGGGGCCCCCGGAGTGTGCGGGTAGGTAGCACCGAGCCGGGCGGCGACGCCCGGCCCAGATTAATGGCGGTCACATGCGGGCAACCGCGTGCACAGAATCCGGCTTATCGGCGCGCTTCACACTTTCTTTCATGCCCCGCCACCGGCGGGGCATTTTCATGGGCGGTTCAGAACTGGTATTTGGCCGTCAGCAGCAGCCTGCGCGGCACGCCGAAATAGTTGCCGCCGTTGTTCGTGCCCAGGGTCTCGAAATAGCGGCGGTCGAACAGGTTGCTGATGTTCATCTGCAGGTCCAGCTGCCGGTTCACCCGATAGCCGATGACCAGGTCGGCCACGGCATAGGCGGACTGGCGGATTGCATAGCCTTCGGCGCTGGTCAGCGACTGGGACGTGGTGCGGCTCTGGTAGCGCAGGCCGCCGCCCACGCGCCATGCGCCCAGCTCGCCGCCCAGGTGGTACATGGCCGACAGCTTGAGCTGGTGGCGCGGCGTGTAGCTGGCATAGGGCGCGCCCTTGGCGCCGTCGGTGCTGTCGCTGGCGATCTCGGCCTGGGTGAAGGTATAGCCGAGACCGGCGTTCAGGCGCGGCAGGATCTCGCCGCTGATGTCCACGTCCAGCCCCTTGCTCCTGACCTTGCCCACCGAGCGGTAGCAATTGGTCTTCACCGTGCAGGAGTTGATGTCCGCGATGGCCTGGGGCAGGTTGTCCTGCGTGGTGTTGAACACAGCAACGGCCAGGTTCACGCGCTCGTCCAGGTAGCTGCCCTTGAGGCCCAGCTCGAAGTTGCGGCCCTCCACCGGCGCCAGCATGCTGCCCGAGACATCCAGAAAATCCTGCGGCCGGAAGATGCTGGTGTAGCTGGCATAGGCCGAGTAGGTCTTGCTGATGTCATAGGTCAGCGCGGCATAGGGCGTGGCATGGGCTTTCTCGCTGAATTCGCGCTCCCGGCTCCAGCTGCCCTGGCGCTGGACGTTGGTGAAGTCGTACCAGTCCAGGCGCGCGCCAGCGATCAGGTTCAGTGGCTCGGCCAGCAGGAAGCGGCCCGTGGCGTAGGCCGAGGTCAGCGTGGTCTTCTGGCGGCGCGTCCACAGGTCTTCGGCCAGCAGGCCGGAGCGGTCCAGCGAGTCGGGGTTCCAGGTATAGGGATCGACGCCATTGGCGATCAGCCATTCCCCCGTGGGCGACAGGTAGCTGTAGCCCTGGTCGCTCCAGCGGATGGTGCGGCGGCTGAGGCCGAAGGCCAGGTCATGCTCGCGGCCGAACAGGCGCACGGGGCCCTGGGCCGAGGCATCGAGGCTGAGCTGGCGCTTGTCGTAGTCGTAGAGGCCTCCGGCCACGTCGTAGCGCGTGCGGCCCTGGTCATCCAGGCCGCCCGAGACCAGGTAGGCGCCGTCCAGCGCGGACTTGGCCTGCAGGGCGCGCGCGGCCAGCCTGGCCTTCCAGCCGTTGTCGAAGCGGTGCTCCAGGTCGGCGAACAGGCTGACCTCCTTCTTGTCCCATTTGCTCCAGGAGGGCGAGAAGCGCCTGGATCGCGCAATGTCGAGGAAGGAGCCATCGAAGCCCATGGGCACGCCCATCCATTGCGAGCCGGGGTTGTCTTCGTTCACATAGGAGCCGCCCACGCTCAGCGTGGTGTCGCGGCCCAGGTCGAACTCGGCGGTGCCGTACAGCAGCTGGCGGCGGCTGCTGTAGCCATCGATGAAGTGGTCGCGCGACTGGGCCGAGGCCACCACACGCCCGCGCGCCGAGCCGTCCTCGTTGAGGGCGCCGCCCACATCGACCTCGCCCACGGCTTGGTTCCAGCTGCCGCCGCGCAGGGTGACCGAGCGCTGGGTGGTGCGCGGCGCGCGCTTGCGCACGAAGTTGATCGTGCCCGAAGGGTCGCCCACGCCCGTCATCAGCCCCGTGGGGCCGCGCACCACTTCCACGTGGTCGTACATGGCCATGGTGTCGTAGGTGGAGGTGTCGGTTTCATACGAGACGGGCACGCCGTCCTGCAGGAACGAACCGATCACGAACCCGCGCGAGAAATAGCGCGCCCGGTCGTCGCTCCATCGGTTGATGGTGATGCCGGTGGCGCTGTTGGCCACGTCGTCGATGGACAGCATGCCCTGGTCGTCCATCTTCTGGCGCGTGACCACGGTGAGGGACTGGGGCGTCTCGCGGATGGACAGCGGCAGCTTGGTCGAGGTGCTCATCAGCCCCGTGGTGTAGGAGCCCGAGCCCTCGGTGGTCGTGGTCTCGCCCACGGCGGAGACCGTGACTTCGGGCAGGGCCACGGTGCCGGCGGGCTTTTCCACCACCAGCGTGCCCTGGCTCACATGGCCTTCCAGCCCGCTGCCGCGCAGCAGCCGGGCCACGGCGGCGGCGGTGCTCAGGCGCCCTTCCACGGCGGGCGCACGGCGGCCCTGCACCAGTTCAGGCGCGGCCAGCAGCTGCAGGCCAGCCTGGCGGGCCAGTTGGGCCAGTGCCTGGTCCAGCGGCTGGGCGGGAATGTGGAAGTCGGTGCTGGCGGCCGTGGCCGGGGCCGGTGCTGCCTGGGCCAGAGCGGCTGGAGCGGCTGGAGACAGCTGCAGGGCCAGCAGCGCGATGCCCGCGGCAACGGCATGGTGGCAGGCAAGGCGGGAAGGCTTGGAGGGGAAGGAAGACATGGAAGGTCCCGTGGCGGATCTGGGCAATGGCGATTCCCGGGCTGCGAATGCGTCGCGTTCCCGGGTCCTCATGCCTATACGAACGGGCGCAGACATTCCCTCACGCCTGGTGCGCATGCGCCGTGCATTCCGGGGCCATGGGCGCATCGGCGCATCAGCGCATCAGCGCATCAGCTGCGGCGGCGGATGACCAGGGTGCGCTCTGTTCCCGGGCCCTGCTCCTTCTCCTGCACCTCTTCCTGCACGCTGACCGGCAGGGTGCGCGGCAGCATGCGCAGCCAGCCCTGGGCCGCCGCAATGCGCACGCGCCCCAGCACGGGCAGGGCGGCGGCGTCGGGCTCCACGCGCAGTGGCTGCAGGCTGTAGCGCTCCAGGCGGCGGGCGACCTCGGCCAGCGGCGTGTTCTGGAAGTCCAGCCAGCCCTCGCGCCAGGCGGCCACAGCCGCAACCGTTTGCACGGCGGCCGTCTGGCCTGGCGCCAGGCGCAGCAGCTGGCCTGCACCCAGTTCATGCCGGGCGCCGCTGCCGTCGCGCACCTGCACGCGGCCCGCATCGACGGCGACCAGCACCGCATCGTCCTCCAGCGCCACTTCGAAGCGCGTGCCCAGCACGGTGACCTGTACGTCCGCCGCCTGGACCACAAAGGGCCGTTCCGTGTCGCGCGCCACGGCGAAGAAGGCGCTGCCGGCCAGCAGCCGCACCTGGCGGCGCGTGGCGTAGAAGTCCACCTCGGCACGGCTGGCGGCGTCCAGCGTCAAGCTGCTGCCGTCGGGCAGGGGCTGGTTCAGCAGGCGGCCGGTGGCCGTGGCCAGTCGCACCTGGTACTGCGGCATCCACTGGCGCCAGGCCAACCACATCGCCGGGCTGCCGACACCCAGGCCCGCCATCCCCAGCAGGGTGGACAGTGCGCGGCGGCGGCCTGTGCGTGGTGCGGGTGCGGCGGTGTCTCCACGCCAGCGGCGCAGCGAGGCTTCCACGCTGTCCATGGCGCGCATGACCTCGCGTTCCACGGTTTTGACCGAGACGCCGTGGCGCTCGGCCAGCTCGGCATGCGAGGCGCCCTCGATGCGGTCGGCCAGGAAGATGTCGCGGCAGCGCGCGGGCAACTGCGCCAGGGCGCCTTCGACCCCGGCCAGGGCCTGGCGGTAGGAATGGGTGTCGGCCACATCGGGGCTGAGGGGGGAGGGCGGCTCGCCTTCCCTCGCGCTGGTGTCAAAGCGCTCGGCCGTGCGCTGGCCATGCCGCAGGTGGTCGATGGCGATGTTCTCCATCACCGCGTAGAGATAGGCGCGGCTGGCGCCTGGCGGACTGTCCGGCGCGGCGGGCGCATCGCTTTCGCCGCGCTGGCGTTCGGCCAGGCGTATCCAGGCGTCATGCACCAGGTCACGCGCGGCCTGCGGGCCGGCGCGGCGCGCCACGAAGCGCACCAGGTCGTGGTAGCTGTCCTGGAAGGTGCTCAGCAGGGAAGAAGAGGAAGAGGCGGGCGCAGGCATGCGGGAGGCCCGAAGGCAGCACGGGAATCCCGCATTCTATGAAATGATTCTCATTTGCCGAATGTGCTGCCCGCCGCGCACCCGGCAATGCCTGCCTAGAACCGCTCCCAGGGCATCAGGTAGCGCCACTGGCCTTCGGGCACCTTGGCCAGAGAGAGGCGGCCAATGCGCAGGCGGCGCAGGCTGACCACGCGCAGGCCCACTTCGGTGCACATGGCGTCGATCTCGTCGGGCGCGATGCCCTTGAGCGCAAAGCGCAGATGGTTCTCGTTCTGCCAGCTCACGCGGCAGGGCGGCAGCTGGCGCTTGCCGATCGGCAGGCCGGCCTTCATCAGCTCCAGGCCGTCCTCGTGGATCTGGCCCTCGACGCCGACGATGCATTCCTGCTCCAGCCACATGCCTTCCTCGCCCAGCTTGCGCGCCACGCGCTTGTCCTGGGTGTAGACGATGAGGCCGCTGGCCGGCAGCGGCAGGGGCAGGAAGGATTCGAGGTTCTTGAAGTGCTGGGCCAGCACCAGCAGCGGCATGGGCGTGTCCACCTGGGCCATGCTGGCTTCGCCCAGCAGAGAGTGGGCGCTGCGCACCCGGCCATAGGGCCGGCCCTGGGTGTAGCCCGCAGGCTTGTTCATCAGCAGGGTGACGGGCGGCACGGCCTCGGGCTGGGCGCCGCTGCGCAGCGTGACCTGCTGCTCGGGGCGCACGCGCGTCTCGGGCAGTTGCACGACCTTGCCGTCCACCTGGACGTTGCCGGCGGTGATATGCAGTTCGGCCTCGCGGCGCGAGCATTGTTCCTGTTCGGCCAGGCGCTTGGCCAGGCGAACGCTTTCAGATTCAGACATGCGCGCAGCTTAACCAGATACCAGGCCCCGCGCGCGTCGTCGGTCATTGCCGGTCATTGCCGCCCGCACAGCGCACGGATGCGCTCCACATGGGCCAGCAGCGAGCGCTCGGCAATCGGCCACAGCTGCGGCGGGGCGTCGTCATAGGCCAGCCGCACCCAGTCCTGCACGCTGCCGTCGGGCTGTTTTTGCATGGCGGCCAGCACCTTGGCCTCGCGCGCCAGCCGGTGGGCCTTGAGCTTGGCGATCGCCTGGCGCGCAAAGCCCAGCACATAGCCATGGGCCGGCAGGATGAAGCGCGCATCGTGCGCGGCGCACAGCGCGTCGAGCCTGTCCAGCGAATCGATGTAGTCGCGCATGTTGCCGTCAGGCGGATCGATGATGGTGGTGCTGCCATTGAGGATGTGGTCGCCGCTGAACAGCAGGGCGTCTTCCTCCAGCACAAAGCACACATGGTTGGCCGCATGGCCGGGCGTGAACACGGCCTGCAGGGTGTGGGTGGTGCCGCCTTGCGCATCCTGCAGCACGATGCGCTGGCCGTCGGTCAGTGCGTAGTCGGGCGTGAAGCGGCTGGCCGGCCGGGCCGTGGGCGCCGAGGGCAGGCCGCCAATGGCGGGCCTGGGCCTGCCGGCCTGCACCGCCAGCGCCTGCAGCAGCGCGGCGCCCGGCGAGTGGTCGGCATGGGAGTGCGTGCACAGGATGTGGCGTATGTCGCCGCCCGCCGCATCGAACAGGCGCTGCACATGGGCGGCATCGGCCGGGCCGGGGTCGATGGCGGCGTAGCCCGTGGCGGCATCGCCCACCAGATAGCTGTTGGTGCCGGGGCCGGTCATCACGCCGGGGTTGGGTGCCGTCAGGCGCAGCAGGTTCTTGCGCAGGGGCACGGCGCGCTCGCTCTGCCAGTCCAGCGTGTGCAGGATCTGGCCGTCCGGGCAGACCATTTCCAGCTCGCCGAAGGGGGCCTCGTCCTCCATGTGGCGGGCTTCCTTGCCGTTGAGAAAGCCGGTGCGCGGGCAGCACTGCCACAGCGGCTGCTCGCCTTGCAGGGCGGCGAACACGGCATCGGTGCCCGCGAAGCGGCTGAGCCGGTCCAGCGTGCGGATGGTGGGGAAGATCATGGGGAAGCTGCCCCCGCGGTGGCGCTCCAGCGCTTCCTGCGGGCGCACCCAGATGGGCTCGAACTGTTCCGACCCGTCGGCGTCGGGTTCCTGGTCCTCGGGCATGCGCGCCACGAAGAAGGGCACATCGAAGCGCCGGGGCTGGTCGCGGTCGGCCGTCCAGTGGGCCAGGTACCACAGCGCATCCACGGCCAGGTGCAGGCCGCGTGCCTGGCACTGGGGCACCAGCGGCGCCTTGCGGTCCAGCGTGGCCAGTTCGGCGGCGGATACCGGCCGACCCAGGGCATCGTGGGCCAGCAGGATGCCGAGTTCCTCGAAAGTCTCGCGCAGGCCGGCGATGGCCTGGGTGATGCGCAAGGCATCAGCGGCCTGGGCGGGGCGGGTGTCGGCGCAGGCATGGGCAGCCTCGGCCGCGTCCTGGGACTCGATGCCGCCGCCCGGGAAGACATAGGCGCTGGGCACGAAGCTGGCCTTGGGCGAGCGCCTTGTCATGAGCACTTCCAGTCCGCTGCCGTCCACGCAGTCGCGCAGCAGCAAAACGGTGGAGGCCTTGAGCGTGTCTACGGGCTGGCGCTGGGGGTGCAGGAGCTGGCTGGGGCGGGTCATGGGGGCATTATGCGGATTGGCCCGCCCGCCGCTGTTGCGCAAGAGACGCAAGTACTGCTGCGGGGCATGGCCCCGGATTGCGCCATGAGGCTGCCGTGCAGGGGATAATCGCCGGATGCAGATCCGCTTTACCAAGATGCAGGGCGCTGGCAACGATTTCGTGGTCCTCGACGAAACCGCCGGCCCGCTGGGCCTGAGCGCAGCCCAGTACCGCTTCCTCGCCCATCGCCAATTCGGCGTGGGCGCCGACCAGATCCTCACGGTGCGGCCCTCGCCCGCCGAAGGCATCGATTTCGAATATGTGATCCACAACGCCGACGGCGGCGAGGTCGAGCAGTGCGGCAACGGCGCGCGCTGCTTTGCGCGCTATGTGCACGACAAGGGCCTGACCGGCAAGTCCGTCATCCGCGTGCAGACGCTGGCCGGCCTCATCGCCCCCGAGCTGCATGCCGATGGCCGCGTCACCGTGGACATGGGCCAGCCCGTGCTGGAGCCCTCCCTGGTGCCCTTCAATAGTGCAGACCTTGTGCCCCGCCCGCTGGGTGCGGCGCAGCAATGGCCCCTGCAGCTGGGCGACGAGGCCACGGTCTGGATCGCCCCCGTTTCCATGGGCAACCCGCATGCGGTGCAACTGGTGGACGATGTGGACCACGCCCCCGTGGCCACCTGGGGCCCGCTGATCGAGCGCCATGCGCGCTTTCCCCAGCGCGTCAATGCGGGATTCATGCAGATCGTCGATCGCGGCCAGATCCGGCTGCGTGTTTACGAGCGCGGTGCCGGCGAGACGCTGGCCTGCGGCACGGGCGCCTGCGCGGCCGTGGTGGCCGGCATTCGCTGGGGGCTGCTCGACGCGCGCGTCGATGTGCACACCCGCGGCGGCCGGCTGACCATCGAGTGGGACGGCGGCGCAGTGCGCATGACCGGCCCCGCAGAGTTTGTTTTTGAAGGACAGATCGAGGTTCCCGACCAGCCATGAACAGCACTACCGATATCGCCGTCACCGAAGAGACGATTGCCGACTACCTGCTGAACCATCCGGAATTCTTCGAGCGCCACGCCGAGATGCTCGCGCGTGTGCAGCTGGTCAGCAGCCACAGCCCGCGTACCGTCAGCCTGCAGGAACGCCAGGCCGAGATGCTGCGCGAGAAGATCAAGGGCCTGGAGCACCGCATCATGGACATGATGCGCCACAGCAGCGAGAACGCCTCCATCGGCGACAAGCTGCATGCCTGGAGCTGCGCCCTGGCCAAGGTCCAGGACCTGCGCGAGCTGCCCCACGCGCTCACGGCCAGCCTGCAGCATGTCTTCGAGGTGCCCCAGGTGGCCCTGCGCCTGTGGAACGTCTCCGGTGCCCAGACCAGCAGCATCTACACCATGGGCGTCAGCGAGGACGCCAAGTCCTTTGCGGCGTCGCTGACCATGCCGTTTTGCGGCCCCAACATGGGCTTCGAGCCCGGCGGCTGGCTGGTCGATCCCGATGCAGCCCAGTCCCTGGCCCTGCTCACGCTGCATGACGGCGACAGCATCAACCCGGCCAATGCCTTCGGCATGCTGGTGCTGGGGTCTCCCGATCCGCTGCGCTTCGAGGCCACCATGGGCACGGAATTCCTCTCGCGCATCTCGGCCCTGGCCAGCGCGGCCCTGTCGCGCATGCGGCCCGTGCCGCTGACCCTGGCGCGCGGCTGACCGGCTGAAAGCCCATGCCGGGAGCATCGGACAGGGACGGGCTCCCGGAAGGCGATCTTCCGGCAGAGGATCTGGCTGCAGAGAACCTGGGGATGCTCCCCGCCGCCGTCCATGCCTATCTGGAGCATGTGCGCGTGCAAAAGCGCCTGGCCGACCGCACCTGCGCACTCTATGCGCTGGACATGGCCCGGCTTTGCACCATGGCCCGCGACGCCGGCCAGGAGCTGCTGGCGCTGCAGCCCGTCCACATCCGCCGCTTCGTGGCCCAGATGCATTCCCGGGGCCGCAGCCCGCGCGGCATTGCGCTCATCCTGTCTGGCTGGCGCAGCTTCTTCCGCTGGGCGGCCCAGCAATCGCTGGTGCCCTTCAATCCCGTCGAGGGCGTGCGCGGTCCCAAGGCCCCCAAACCCCTTCCCAAGGCATTGGGCGTGGATGACGCCGTGCAGCTGGCCGCCTTCAGCAACGCCGACGCCGACCCCTGGATCGAGGCACGTGACGCCGCCATCACCGAACTGCTCTACAGCTGTGGCCTGCGCGTGGGCGAGCTGGTGGGCCTGGACGTGGCGCCCGGCCATGACACGCAGCGCCAGGGCCGTGGCTGGATAGATTTGCAGGCCGCCGACGCCCATGTGCAGGGCAAGGGCGGCAAGCGGCGCACCGTGCCCGTGGGCGCCGCCGCGCTGCAGGCGCTGCAGCGCTGGCTGGCCTTGCGGGAGACGGGCCTGGCTGGCGCGGCCGCGCAGGCTGCGCATCACGAACCCGCACTTTTCATCGGCCGGCGCGGCGAACGCCTGGGCGCGCAGTCGGTCTGGGCGCGGCTGCGCCAGCGCGGCCAGCAGGCCGGGCTGTCGGCCGGTGTCCATCCCCATGTGCTGCGGCATTCGTTTGCCAGCCACATGCTGCAGTCCAGCGGCGACCTGCGCGCCGTGCAGGAATTGCTGGGCCACGCCAGCATCTCGACCACGCAGATCTACACGCGCCTGGATTTCCAGCATCTGGCCCAGGCCTACGAGAGCGCCCATCCGCGCGCGCGGCGCCAGAGTGGGGACGGCAGCGACAGTGGCGATGGCAATGGCGATAGCGATGAAAAGGGCGGCCTCCGATAAAAAAGGCCAAGCCCTCTGGCAAAACGGCACTTGACAGGCTCGCTAAACTTATTCGGAACGTCTTTTCGACAAGGCCCGTCCGTGGTGGACGGGCCTTGCCGCTTCCCTTTGCTGAATTTTCTGAAAGCAATCCCATGGCACTGATTCCCGTCACCATCCTCACCGGCTTCCTGGGCTCGGGCAAGACCACGCTGCTCAAGCGCGTGCTCAGCGAGTCCCACGGCATGAAGATCGCCGTGATCGAGAACGAGTTCGGCGAAGAGAACATCGACACCGACATCCTCAGGACGGAGTCCAAGGAGCAGATCCTGCAGATGAGCAACGGCTGCATCTGCTGCACCATCCGCGAAGACCTGCGCGAAACCCTGCAGCTGCTGGCCGCCAAGCGCCGCAAGGGCCTGGTGGAGTTCGACCGCATCGTGATCGAGACCACGGGCCTGGCCGATCCCGGCCCCGTCGCCCAGACCTTCTTCATGGACGACGAGATCGCCGAGACCTATCTGATCGACTCCATCCTCACCCTGGTCGATGCCAAGCACGCCAACCAGCAGCTGGACGACCGCCAGGAGGCGCGCCGCCAGGTGGGCTTTGCCGACCAGCTGTTCCTGTCCAAGACCGACCTGGTCAGCGAGGACGAGAAGAACGCGCTCATCCACCGCCTCAAGCACATGAACCCGCGCGCGCCCATCCGCGCCGTGCATTTCGGCGAAGTGCCCCTGAACGAAGTCTTCGACCTGCGCGGCTTCAACCTCAATGCCAAGCTGGACATCGATCCCGACTTCCTCAAGGAAGACGATCACGACCACGGACATGACCATGGCCACAAGCATGAGCATGACGAGCACTGCGGCCACGACCATGGCCATGAGCACGACGAGAACTGCGGGCACGATCACGCCCATGACCACGAGCATGGCGAGCACTGCAAGCATCCGCACCACCATCACCACGATGACGACGTCAAGAGCTTCGTCTACCGTGCCGACCGTGCCTTTGACCCTGCCCGCCTGGAGGACTTCCTGGGCGCCATCGTCAACATCTACGGCCCGCGCATGCTGCGCTACAAGGGCGTGCTGAACATGCAGGGCACGGAGCGCAAGGTCATTTTCCAGGGCGTGCACCAGCTCATGGGCAGCGACCTGGGACCGCAGTGGGCCGAGGGCGAAAAGCGCCAGAGCAAGATGGTCTTCATTGGCATCGACCTGCCCCAGGACATCTTCCTGCAGGGCCTGGAGCAGTGCCTGGTCTGAGTTTTTTGTGAACCTTTGTGGGCAATCGGATGGCTTTTTGCTGACATCTGAATGACACAGGGGCCGCCCGCATGCGTGGGCGGCCCCTTTGCATTCCTGTGGGGTATGTGCAACGGCTTGCGCTCCTGTAGAGCATCGATACAATCGCGCCCCTGAAGAGAGCCCCCAAGCCCAATGGACTGCCCCGCAGGGGTCGCCCATACCGTGAGGAGACAGCAAGTGAGCGCCGAATCCAGCAAGAAGCCGTCAGTGGCCGCACCGGCCCCGGCTGCAAGCCAGAAGGCCGCGGTCCGCACTGCGGTCGGCGTTGCCGACCTGGTGTCCCTTGCTGACCGCAAAAGGGCTCTTTGCACGCACGGCCGCCGCACGGCCTGGATTGCCGCACCCCGCCGCACGGGGAAGCCGGCAGGTTCCGCAACTGCGGCGATCGGCTGTCCTACACGGCATTCGACCCGGGCGCCCCGATTGACAGTACCATCCATGGCCCCGTCCGAAGCCCTCGGCGCGGACTAAGTTAGCGAAACCAACACTATGCCTACCACTACGCAAACGCCTTCGTCGGGATCGACGAAACGAGACCCCAAGCTGGCCAATGCCTGGAAGACCAAGTCGGTGGAAGAACTGACGGATGCCGAAGTGCTGGCCATGTCGGATGACGAATACATGAATGAGAAGCAGATGGCGTTCTTCCGCCTCAAGCTGCTCACTCTCAAGCACGACATGCACACCAACGCGGGTGAGACGGCAGAAAACCTGCGCGAGGACACCGTGGTGGTTCCCGATCCGGCCGACCGCGCCACCATCGAGGAAGAGCATGCGCTGGAACTGCGCACGCGCGACCGTGAACGCAAGCTGCTCAAGAAGATCGAGCAATCCATTGCACGCATCGACGCAGGCGACTACGGCTACTGCGACGAGACCGGCGAGCCCATCGGCGTGGGCCGCCTGCTGGCCCGCCCCACGGCCACGCTGTCGCTGGAAGCCCAGCAGCGCCGTGAGCTCAAGCAGAAGATGTATGGGGATTGAGTTGCAGCAACGGCCTGCAGGCCGTCGGTGCTAATCTGACTCGCCATGGCAAAAGAAGAGAGTAGCAAATCGGGGGGGTTGTTGTCCAAGGTGGTGCGCTTTGTGCGCCACCCTACGGTCAATTGGTCCGACCTCGACGGCCTGGACGGGGAGCAGGAAAGCCAGTACAGCAAGCAGGCGCTCAAGGAAATGATCGAGCGCAAGCGCCGCAACGATTTCGTGCGCAAGCGCGAGTTCGACCAGCTGCGCCGCCTGCGCCAGGCCGAGCTGCAACAGGCCTCCAGGCCGGGCAGCGCACCGGTCGGTGTGCCCGGCCCCGCCGCGCAGGGCTCGCAATTTCTCAGCAGCCTGCTGAGCTCCAAATCCTCCGGTGAACGCGCCGTCACGCTCAAGAAGATCGACGAGATCGAGGCCCAGATGTCCCAGCAATGGTGGCGGGGCAAGCAGGCGGCCGATGCAACCACCATTCCCATGGCGCTGCCTGCGGGCGGCAACCCCGCTCCGGCCTCGTTTCGCAAGCAGCCGCCGCCGTCTGGGCAGATTCCCATGCTCAGCGACGTGGTGCCGCCGGCCATTGCCTCGGCCGGCGACGTGGCAGCCTTTGCCACCACCTTGCCCATGAGCCTGGCACCTGCGCCGCAGGTGCCCTCCGTCTCGACGGCTCCCATCATTGACCCCATGCCCATGGCCCGCCCCCTGCGGCCATTGGAGGGGGCGACCGATTTCCTGCCCGCCTTCGCGGCCACCGAGGTCTCTCCGCCGCAGCCCATGGACATGGTGCCGCCCTGCTTCGTGGTGTTCGAGCACGATCCCGACCTGGAAGAGCCGGCCATCCTCTTTGCCAATGGCGAGGTGGATGGTGCCGAGCAGGGCATGCTGGAGCTGATCGACCGGCGCGATGTTCCCGCGCAGCTGCCGGTCTGGCTGGCCTTGCTGGACCTGTACCGCGCGGCCGACCGCCCGCTGCAGTTCGACAAGGCGGGCATCGAATTCGCGGCGCGCTTCGGCCGCTCCGCTCCCCAATGGTTTGCGATGCCGCAACAGCGCACAGCCCCCGTGGTGTCCATGCCGGGCGCAGCGGCCGGGCGTGGCTGGCGCTGGAGCGCACCTGCACAGATCACGCCGAGTGCCGTGACGGCGCTGAAGGCCTCCCAGGCCAAGGCTTCCAGTCCCTGGAGCCTGGACTGGGCTGCCGTGGCCGGCATCGACGATGCAGCGGCCACGCCTCTGGAGGCGCTGCTGCAGCAATGGGCGGGCTCACAGGGCGTGTTCGTGCTGCTCAATGCGGACCGGCTGCTGGCGCTGCTGGGCACGCTGGCTCCCTCGGGCGATTCCAGCGTGGATACGCTGTGGTGGCGGTTGCGCATGGCGGTGCTGCGTTTGATGAACCGGCAGGATGATTTCGAGCTGGTGGCGCTGGACTACTGCGTCACCTATGAGGTCTCGCCTCCCTCGTGGGTGGACCCGGTCTGCCAGTGCCTGACGCAAGCCATCGAAACCGAGGGCGCGGATGCGCCCCTGTCGGCAGGCATTGCTGCCACGGCGGACGCCGTGCGATTTGCGCTGGCCGGCACCATTGAAGGCGATGCCTCCACCTGGCTTGACCCGGTGCAGGAGGGGGCCAGCCTGGGCGAGCCCGTGTTCATCGACTGCACCCAACTGGTGCGCATGGACTTTGCGGCAGCCGGCTCCGTGCTCAACTGGGCTGCCCACATGCAGTCGCTGGGCCATGTGCTGCAGTTCGGCCAGCTGCACCAGCTGGTGGCGGTGTTCTTCAATGTGATCGGCATCCAGGAGCACGCGCAGGTCACTCCACGGCGGGACTGATCCTGCCGCGCGGCGGCTGCGCCACACCCCTTCCGGCAGGACGGCGCACTCGCTGCGAAGAGCGCGTGGGCATTCTTTGAGCAGACCCTTGAGAAGGCCGCCTTCGCCCTCATCTGGCACCGCTATGGAACAGTATCACGGCACCACCATCATCAGCGTGCGCCGGCAGACCCCCGAAGGCGTGCAGGTCGCCATCGGTGGCGATGGCCAGGTCACATTGGGCAACATCGTCGTCAAGGGCACCGCGCGCAAGGTGCGCAAGCTCTACCACGGCAAGGTGCTTGCCGGCTTTGCCGGCGCCACGGCAGACGCCTTCACGCTGTTCGAGCGCTTCGAGGCCAAGCTGGAAAAGCACCAGGGCCACCTGACGCGCGCAGCCATCGAGCTGACCAAGGACTGGCGCACCGACCGCGTGCTGCGCCGTCTGGAGGCCATGCTGGCCGTGGCCGACGCATCGGCCTCGCTGATCATCACCGGCAACGGCGACGTGCTGGAGCCCGAGCAGGGCATCGTGTCCATCGGCTCGGGCGGCGCCTATGCGCACTCGGCGGCCAAGGCGCTGCTGACCAATACCGAGCTGTCGGCCGAGGAGATCGTGCGCAAGTCGCTGGCCATCGCCGGCGAGCTGTGCATCTACACCAACATGCACCACACGGTCGAGACGCTCTGACACCCGCGCGGCGCCGGCTCGCCCAGCAGGCCGGCGATCGAAACGCACGGCATTGAAACTCACAGTCGCCAGCGGCCAGGCAACGGGGCTGGCGGCGCAATGCATCGAATACACACCATGTCCTCTGCCATGACCCCCCAGGAGATCGTCTCCGAACTGGACCGCCACATCGTCGGCCAGGCTGGCGCCAAGCGCGCCGTGGCCATCGCGCTGCGCAACCGCTGGCGCCGCCAGAACGTGGCCGACGGCCTGCGCCAGGAGATCACGCCCAAGAACATCCTCATGATCGGCCCCACAGGCGTGGGCAAGACCGAGATCGCGCGGCGCCTGGCGCGGCTGGCCGATGCGCCCTTCATCAAGGTCGAGGCCACCAAGTTCACCGAAGTGGGCTACGTGGGCAAGGACGTGGATGCCATCATCCGCGACCTGGCCGAGGTGGCCGTCAAGCAGACGCGCGAGGCCGATATGAAGAAGCTGCGCCTGCGCGCCGAAGACGCGGCCGAGGACCGCATCCTCGACGTGCTCGTGCCCCAGGCCCGCAGCGGCGAGGTGGCCGCCGACAACACGGCACGCCAGGTTTTCCGCAAGAAGCTGCGCGAGGGCCAGCTCGACGACAAGGAAATCGAGATCGATGTCGCCGACGCGCCGCCCCAGGTGCAGATCATGGGTCCCCAGGGCATGGAAGAGATGGCCGAGCAGCTGCGCGGCATGTTCAGCCACATGGGCCAGGAAAAGCGCAAGACGCGCAAGCTGCGCATTGCCGAGGCCATGAAGCTGCTGACCGACGAGGAAGCGGCAAAACTGGTCAACGAGGAAGACGTGCGCACCCGCGCCATCGCCAATGCCGAGCAAAACGGCATCGTCTTCATTGACGAGATCGACAAGGTGGCCACGCGCCAGGAAACCAGCGGCTCCGACATCTCGCGCCAGGGCGTGCAGCGCGACCTGTTGCCCCTGGTCGAAGGCACCAGCGTCTCCACCAAGTACGGCGTGGTCAAGACCGACCACATCCTGTTCATCGCCTCGGGCGCCTTCCACCTGTCCAAGCCCAGCGACCTTATCCCCGAGCTGCAGGGGCGCTTCCCGATCCGCGTGGAGCTGGACTCGCTGTCGGTCCAGGACTTCGAGGCCATCCTCACCCAGACCCATGCCTCCCTGGTCAAGCAGTACCAGGCGCTGCTGGCCACCGAAGGCGTCACGCTGGAATTCACGCCCGAAGGCATTACCCGGCTCGCCGGCATCGCCTTCGATGTCAACGAGCGCACCGAGAACATCGGCGCCCGCCGCCTGTCCACCGTGCTCGAGCGCCTGCTGGACGAGGTCAGCTTCGACGCGGCCAATCTGTCCGGCCAGACCATCTCCATCGATGCGGCCTACGTGGACCAGCGTCTGCAGTCCCTGAGCCAGGACGAAGACCTCTCGCGCTTCATCCTCTGAAACGGGCCGGCTGCCGCGCAGCCGCCACCGAAGTGACTGCCCGCATTGCCGGGCAGTCACTTTTTGTAGGAGGGTTGCCCGAGTTGCAACCGGTCGCCAGCGAATTGAATCGTTGCAATTGCGTGCAGGCTTTGAGAGATCACTTGCAGTCAGTCCTCTAAGTACTTGTAAAGCCTGGGATTTTTGTCACCACTCACATTGCATTCGGCTTCTAAGTTGTTGATTTCATTGCAAATAATTGTCCATTCCCGGGTTGTGAAACACCAAATTGCTGCTACAGTGCAAAAAAGTGCAATTAAGTGGTGAAAGTTGCCTTTGTGCCCCGATTTCCGGGACGCGATGGCTCCAACCGACCGGGGTGACTGACCGTGTTTCAAGGGGCGTCCTCGCTGAATCTCGATGGAAAGGGGCGGCTGTCTGTGCCGACCCGGCATCGTGACGCCCTTGTGGCCATGGCCCAGGGCCAGGTCACCCTCACCAAACATCCCCACGGTTGCCTGATGCTGTTCCCGCGCACGGAGTGGCTGCAGTTTCGCGAGCGGATCGCGCAGCTGCCCATGTCGGCGCAGTGGTGGAAGCGCATCTTCCTGGGTAACGCCATGGACGTGGACATGGATGCCACCGGCCGCGTGCTGGTGTCGCCCGAGCTGCGTGAAGCCGTGGGTCTGACCAAGGAGGTCGTGCTGCTGGGCATGGGCAACCATTTCGAGCTGTGGGACAAGGCCACTTATGAGGCACATGAAGCGAAGGCCATGCAGGAAGAAATGCCTGCGGCCTTCCAGGATTTTGCTTTCTAGGAAAGAGGCGTTTTCTTGAATCAGCCGTTGCAACACATCACCGTTTTGCTCGACGAGGCCGTCGATGCGCTGCTGGACGGCGCCGCACAGCCCGTTGCCGGGCAATGGGTGGACGCGACCTTCGGGCGAGGCGGGCATTCCCGGCGCATCCTGCAGCGGCTGGGGCCGGATGGGGCCTTGCTGGCGTTCGACAAGGACCCGGACGCGATCGAAGAGGCAGCGCGCATCACCGATGCGCGTTTTTCGATTCGGCACGAAGGGTTTCGCCACCTCAGCGAGCTGCCGGCCGGCAGCGTGCAGGGCGTGCTGATGGACCTGGGCGTGAGCTCTCCCCAGATCGACAACCCCGAGCGTGGCTTCAGCTTCCGCTTCGAGGGTCCGCTGGACATGCGCATGGACACCACGCGCGGCCAGAGCGTGGCGGACTGGCTGGCGGAAGCCGATGCCCAGCAGATTGCGGAGGTGATACGTGACTACGGCGAAGAACGGTTTGCTGGCCCCATTGCAAAGGCGATTGTTGCTCGGCGCGAAAGCCAGGGGCCCCTTCGCAACACCGCGGAGCTTGCCGAGCTCGTGGCTGGCGCGGTCCGGACCCGCGAGGCTGGGCAGAACCCAGCGACACGCACATTCCAGGCTCTTCGGATTTTCATCAATGCCGAGCTTGAAGAGCTCGAACAGGCGCTAGAGGCCAGCCTGCGCGTGCTGGCGCCGGGCGGGCGCCTGGTGGTGATCAGCTTCCACTCGCTGGAGGACCGCATCGTCAAGCAGTTCATCGCCAAGCACTCCAAGGAAGTCTATGACCGGCGCGCACCCTTTGCCGTGCCCACGCCCATGCGCCTTGAAGCGCTGGGCCGCATCAAGCCCAGCGAGGCCGAGGTCGCCGCCAATGCGCGCTCGCGCTCGGCCGTGATGCGCGTGGCCCGCCGCACCGGGGTGCCTGCATGAAGCGCATGCACCGTCTGGCGCAAGAGGAGGGCGTGGCATGCTGCGCCTGAACCTCGTGCTGCTGCTGGCGGTGATGGCCAGCGCCATCTTCCTGGTACACAACCAGTACGAATCGCGCCGCCTGTTCACCGAACTGGACCGCGCCGTGGCCGAATCGCGCCGCCTGGCCACCGAGCAGCAGCGCCTGCAGGTGGAAAAGCGCGCCCAGGCCACGCCACAGCGCATCGAGGTCATGGCGCGCGAGCGCCTGCAGATGAAGCCGGCCACGCCGGCCATCGCCCAGTACGTCAATGACGATGCGCGCACCGGAGTGGCTCCATGACGCGCAGCGTGCTCTACACCTCCAGCCCCTTGCTGGCGTCCAAGACACCCCTGTGGCGCAGCAAGATGATCGTGGCCATGCTGGGCCTGGGCTTTGTCGGCCTGGGCGCGCGCGCGGCCTACGTGCAGGTGTTCGGCAACGACTTCTTCCAGCGCCAGGGCCAGGTGCGCTTTGCGCGCACGCTGGAGCTGCCGGCCAACCGCGGCCGCCTGCTGGATCGCAATGGACTGATCCTGGCCTCCAGCGTGCCGGCCGCCAGCATCTGGGCCATTCCCGAAGATGTCGAGCAGGACGACCCCGAGGTCAAGGCCAAGCTCAAGCAGCTGGCCGCGCTCATGGAGATGCCGCTGCCAGCGCTGATGGAAAAGCTGGCCGACGAGGACAAGACCTTCGTCTGGATCAAGCGCCAGCTCGACTGGGACGTTGGTCAGCAGATCCATGCCCTCAACATCAAGGGCATCTACCAGCGCAAGGAATACAAGCGCCAGTACCCGGAAGGCGAATCGGCCGCCCACATCGTGGGCTTCACCAATGTGGAAGACCATGGCCAGGAAGGCATGGAGCTGGCCTTCGACAAGGAGCTGGGCGGCAAGCCCGGCTCGCGCCGCGTGATCAAGGACCGCCTGGGCCGCGTGGTCGAGGGCGTGGGCGAGGAAGTGCCGCCTCAGGACGGCCGCGACATCCAGCTGTCCGTGGACAGCAAGGTCCAGTACTTCGCCTACCAGAAGCTCAAGGAGCAGGTCATCGCGCACAAGGCCAAGGCGGGCAGCGTGGTGGTCATGGATGCGCACACCGGCGAATTGCTGGCCCTGGCCAACTACCCCAGCTACGTGCCCGACAAGCGCAAGAACCTGACGGGCGAGCAGCTGCGCAACCGCGCCATCACCGACACCTTCGAGCCCGGCTCGACCATGAAGCCCATCACCATCGGCCTGGCGCTGGAGTCGGGCCGCTTCAAGCCGGAAACGCCCATCGACACCACGCCGGGCCGCGTCAACGTCACGGGCTCGACGATTTCCGACACCCACAACTACGGCCTGCTCACCGTGGCCGGCGTGATCCAGAAGTCCAGCAACGTGGGGACGACCAAGATCGCGCTGCAGATGCCGGCCAAGGAAATGTGGGAAACCTTCTCGGCCGTGGGCTTCGGCCAGAAGCCGCAGATCTCCTTCCCCGGCGCCGCCAGCGGTCGCCTGCGTCCCTACAAGACCTGGAGGCCGGTGGAGCAGGCCACCATGGGCTATGGCTACGGCCTGTCCGCCAGCCTGCTGCAGATGACGCGCAGCTACACCGTCTTTGCCAACGGCGGGCGCGTGATCCCGGCCACCATGGTCAAGACCGACGAGCCGCCCGTGGGCGTGCCCGTGTTCTCGCCGCGCACGGCCAACGAGGTGCGCAAGATGCTGGCCCTGGCGGCCGGCCCCGGCGGCACGGGCCAGCGCGCCCAGACCATCGGCTACTCGGTGGGCGGCAAGTCGGGCACGGCCCGCAAGCAGCAGGGCAAGGGCTATGCCGCCGGCAAGTACCGCGCCTGGTTCACGGGTATGGCGCCCATCGAGAACCCGCGCATCATCGTCGCCGTGATGGTGGACGAGCCCAGTGCCGGCACTATCTACGGCGGCACCGTGGCGGCACCCGTGTTCAGTGAAGTGGTGCAGCAGACGCTGCGCCTGATGGGCGTGCAGCCCGATATGGAAGTCAAGCCCTTGATCGTCGCCAACCCCGTGGAGGAGCCCTCGCTATGAGTTCCTCCCAAGCCCTGCGGGTGCTGTCCACGGCCACCGAGGCTGTCCAATGGCTGGCAGCCCGCCTGCAAGGCAGCGGCACGCTGCAGACCGACAGCCGCAAGGTCCGGCCCGGCGACGCCTTCATCGCTTGGCCCGGCGCGGCCACCGATGGCCGCGCCCATGTGGCCTCGGCCCTGGAGCGCGGTGCCATGGCCTGCCTGGTCGAAGCGCAGGGTGTTGAAGCCTTCGGTTTTTCCGGCGAGCACATCGCGGCGCTGCCCGGCCTCAAGGCCGCCACGGGCCTGATCGCCGACCAGTGGTTCCAGCATCCCAGCGCCCAGATCGACGTGCTGGCCGTGACCGGCACCAATGGCAAGACCACCACCGCCTGGTGGCTGGCGCACGCGCTGGCCCAGGTGAAGCTGCAGGAACGCAGCGGCTGCGCCCTGGTGGGCACGCTGGGCGTGGGAATCCCGCCCGCCATGGAATCCACGGGCATGACCACGCCCGATCCGGTGCGGCTGCAGCGCGCGTTCCGCGAGTACGCCGATGCGGGCCTGGCGGCCTGCGCCATCGAGGCCTCGTCCATCGGCATCGTCGAGCACCGGCTGGACGGCACGCGCATCCGCGTGGCGCTGTTCACCAATTTCACGCAGGACCACCTCGACTACCACGGCAGCATGCAGGCCTACTGGGATGCCAAGGCCGCGCTGTTCGACTGGCCCGGCCTGCAGGCCGCCGTCGTCAATGTGGACGACGCGCATGGCGCACGCCTGTGGGCCACGCTGCAGTCGCGCAAGCAGCCTGCCGTGCTCGATGTCTGGAGCATTTCCATCGAAGGCGCGGCGCGCCTGCAGGCCAAGGACATTGCGCTGGGTGCCGAGGGCCTGAGCTTCACCGTGATCGAGGCCGGCCACAGCCTGCGCATGCACACGCGCATGGTGGGCCAGTACAACGTATCCAACCTGCTGGGCGTGCTGGCCGCGCTGCGCTGCCTGGGCCTGACCCTGGACCAGGCCGTTGCGGCCTGCGCCCACTTGGAGCCCGTGCCCGGCCGCATGCAGCAGATCGTCCAGCCCGGCCAGCCGCTGGTGGCCGTGGACTACGCCCACACGCCCGATGCGCTGGACAAGGCCCTGCGCGCCCTGCGCCCGGCCGCCGAGCAGCGCCGTGGCCGGCTGTGGTGCGTGTTCGGCTGCGGCGGCGACCGCGATGCCACCAAGCGGCCGCTCATGGGGCAGGCCGCCCAGAAGAATGCCGACTGTGTGCTGGTCACCAGCGACAACCCGCGCAGCGAAGTGCCCGACCGCATCATCGACCAGATCCTGGCCGGCATGCAGCCGGGCGAGAACCTGCAGTCCCAGGCCGATCGCGCAGCGGCCATCGCCCAGGCGATTGCGCACGCCAGCGAACGCGACGTGGTGCTGATCGCCGGCAAGGGACATGAGGACTACCAGGAGACGGCGGGCCAGCGCCATCCGTTCTCCGACATGGCCGAGGCGCACAAGGCGCTGGCGGCCCGCGAAGGAAAGAAGCGGTCATGATGACCTTGCAACAAGCGCTGGAGCTGATCCAGTCGCATATCCCCCAGGCACGGCTGGTCGGCAACGGCCAGGCCGTGCTCACGCGCGTGCACACCGACACCCGCACGCTGCAGGCCGGGGATCTGTTCGTCGCCTTGAAGGGCGAGCGTTTCGATGCCAACCAGTTCCTGGCCCAGGCCCGCGAGGCCGGCGCTGCCGCAGCCCTGGCCCATGGCGGCCTGGAGGCCGCAGGCCTGTCCGGCATCGAGGTGCCCGATTCGCTGGCCGCCCTGGGCGCGCTGGCCACGGCCTGGCGCGCGCGCTTTGCGCTGCCGCTGATTGCCGTCACCGGCAGCAACGGCAAGACCACGGTCACGCAGATGGTGGCCTCCATCCTGCGCGCCCATGCGGGCGAGGCGGCCCTGGCCACGCGCGGCAACTTCAACAACTCCATCGGCCTGCCGCTGAGCCTGATGCGCATGACCGCCCAGCACCGCGTGGCCGTGCTGGAGATGGGCATGAACCATCCCGGCGAGATTGCCGAGCTGGCCGCCATCGGCCAGCCCACGGTGGCCCTGGTCAACAATGCGCAGCGCGAGCACCAGGAATTCATGCACACGGTCGAGGCCGTGGCGCGCGAGAACGGCAGCGTGCTGCTGTCCCTGCCCGCCGACGGCGTGGCCGTGTTCCCGGCCGGCGACACCTACACGCCGCTGTGGCGCGAGCTGGCCGCTGCGCGCCAGTGCCTGATGTTCGGCGAGTCTGCCGATGGCGCCCAGGTCCATGCCCGCGATGCGCTGTGGCTGGGCGATGCCTGGCAGTTCACCCTGGTCACGCCCGAGGGCGAAGCCCTGGTGCGCCTGCACATTGCCGGCCGCCACAACGTGCGCAATGCGCTGGCCGCTGCGGCCTGCGCCCAGGCAGCCGGTGTGCCGCTGGCCGACATTGCACGCGGCCTGAGCGTGTTCGAGCCCGTGCAGGGCCGCTCGCGCGCACTGGGCGTTTCGGTGCAGGGCCGCACGGTCACCGTGATCGACGACAGCTACAACGCCAATCCCGACTCGGTGGCCGCGGCCATCGAGGTGCTGCGCGAACTGCCCGCTCCCCAGCTGCTGGTGCTGGGCGACATGGGCGAGGTCGGCGACCAGGGGCCGCAATTCCATGCCGAGGCTGGCGCGCTGGCGCGCAGCCTGGGCATTGCCCGGCTGTTCACGCTGGGCGCGCAAAGCACATCCGCCGCCACCGCATTCGGTGCAGGTGCGCGGCATTTCGAAGACATGGCCTCGCTGCAGCAGGCAGCCTGTGCCGCGCTGCCCGAGGTGGGCAGCATTCTGGTCAAGGGTTCGAGGTTCATGAAGATGGAGCAGGTGGTTCAGGCGGTCGAGGCGGCCGGCAAGGATGACGGTTGCAAGAAGGAGGCCGCATGCTGCTGATGCTGTCCCAATGGCTGCAGGGCCTGTCCCCCGAGTTCGGCTTTCTGCGCGTCTTCCAGTACCTCACGATGCGCGCCGTGATGGCCGCGCTCACGGCCCTGGTCATCGGGCTGCTGGCCGGGCCGCGCCTGATCCGCATGCTGACCTCGCTCAAGATCGGCCAGCCCGTGCGCGGCTACGGCATGGAGACCCATCTGGCCAAGAGCGGTACGCCCACCATGGGCGGGGCGCTGATCCTGCTGTCCATTGCCGTTTCCACGCTGCTGTGGTTCGACCTGTCCAACCGCTTCGTCTGGATCGTGCTGCTGGTCACGCTGGGCTTTGGCACCATCGGCTGGGTGGACGACTGGCGCAAGGTGGTCAACAAGGACCCCGAAGGCATGCGCTCGGGCGAGAAGTATTTCTGGCAGTCCGTCATCGGCCTGCTGGCCGCGCTGTACCTGGTGTTCTGCATTTCCGAGAACTCCAATGCCCAGGTCTTCGAGCTGTTCGTCACCTGGGTGCAGTCCGGCTTTGCGCTGGACCTGCCGCCCAAGGCGGGCCTGCTCGTGCCTTTCTTCAAGGAAGTCAGCTACCCGCTGGGCGTGCTGGGCTTCGTGATCATGACCTACCTGGTCATCGTGGGCGCCAGCAATGCCGTGAACCTGACCGACGGGCTGGACGGCCTGGCGATCATGCCCGTGATCATGGTGGGCTCGGCCCTGGGCATCTTCGCCTACGTCACCGGCAATGCCGGCTACGCCAAGTACCTGCTGTTCCCGCACATCCCGGGTTCGGGCGAGCTGCTGGTGTACTGCGCGGCCATGGCCGGCGCGGGCCTGGCCTTCCTCTGGTTCAACGCCCACCCGGCCCAGGTGTTCATGGGCGACGTGGGGGCGCTGGCGCTGGGCGCCTCGCTGGGCACCATTGCCGTCATCGTGCGCCAGGAAATCGTGCTGGCCATCATGGGCGGCATCTTCGTGGTGGAGGCGCTGTCGGTGATGCTGCAGGTCACCTGGTTCAAGTTCACCAAGAAGCGCTATGGCCAGGGACGCCGCCTGCTCAAGATGGCGCCGCTGCACCACCACTTCGAAAAGAGTGGCTGGAAGGAGACCCAGGTCGTAATCCGCTTCTGGATCATCACCATGCTGCTGTGCCTGCTGGGCCTGTCCACGCTGAAGCTGAGGTGAGTGCATGAACACCGAAGACTTCAAGACCGACCTCCACGCACTGCCGGCCACCGAGCCCGTCGTGCCGGCGTCCCCTGCCGAGCTTGTCGAGCTGGCGGACCCGGCCGGAATGCCGGGCCTCGCTCCCGAGGGGCAGGTGGTTGCGGACCCGGTCCTGGACGATTCACCGGCTCCCGTGCCAGTTGGCGACGGCGAGGCGGAGCTTCCGGCCGCCGAGGTGCCGCAGGTGCCTGTGGCCCTGACCGAGCCCGTGCCCGACATCGCCACGCTGACGGCAGCCAAGGATGCTGCCGCCTTCGTGGCCCAGATCTTTGCGGACCCCAGCATCTCCGACTCGTCCGACGCCGAGGTCACGCCCCTTGCCGCCGAAGAGGCTGTTGAATCCGAACAGGTGCTGCCGCCCGTGGCTGCCGGCTGGCCCGGCGAGCAGGTCCAGCACCTGCAGGGCCAGCGCGTGCTCGTGCTGGGTCTGGGCGCCTCGGGCCTGGCCATGGCACGCTGGTGCGTGCGCTGCGGCGCCGAAGTCATCGTGGCCGATACGCGCCAGGCACCGCCCCAGCTGCAGCAGCTGTCCACCGAATTGCCCCAGGTGCGCTTCGTGCCCGGCGAGTTCACGGCGCAACTGGTGGACGGCCAGAGCCTGGGCCTGGTCTACCGCTCGCCCGGCCTGAGCCCGGCCGCCGTGGCGCCCGTGGTCGATACCGCGCGCGCCCAGGGCCTGCCCGTGGGCGGCGAACTCGATCTCTTCGCCATGGCGCTCAAGGCCCTGGCCGCGGCCCATGGCTACCGTCCCACGGTGCTGGGCATCACCGGGACCAACGGCAAGACCACGGTCACCTCGCTGACCGGCCAACTGCTGGAGCATGCGGGCCTGCGCGTGGCCGTGGCCGGCAATATCGGCCCCACGCTGCTGGACACGCTGACCCAGGCCATCGATGCCGAAACGCTGCCCCAGGCCTGGGTGCTGGAGCTGTCCAGCTTCCAGCTCGATGGCGTGCAGATGTTCGAGCCCACGGCCGCCGCCGTGCTCAACATCACCCAGGACCATCTGGACTGGCACGGCAGCCTGCGCGCCTATGCCGATGCCAAGGCCTGCATCTTCGGCAGCAGCGGCACCATGGTGCTCAACCGCGAAGACCCCGAGGTCATGCGCATGCTGCCGGCGCCCGTGGTGCCGCCGGGCAAGCGCCAAAAGCCCCAGCAGCGCGCCCACATCACCTTCGGCGGCGACATGCCGCGCCGCCCCGGCGACTTCGGCCTGGAAGTGGTCAGCGGCATGACGTGGCTGGTGCGCGCCCATGAGGCCGACGAAACCGCCAAGGGCAAGAACGCCGAAGACCTGTACATCCAGCGCCTCATGCCTGCCGACGCGCTGCGCATCCGCGGCCGGCACAACGCCATCAACGCCCTGTCCGCCCTGGCCCTGGCCAGCGCGGGCGGCTGCACGCTGGCGCCGCTGCTCTATGGACTGCGTGAATACCGGGGCGAGCCGCACCGCGTCCAGCCCATTGGCCGCGTCAACGGCGTGGAGTACTACGACGACAGCAAGGGCACGAACGTGGGCGCCACCGTGGCCGCGCTGTCCGGCCTGGGACCTGACCACCGCATCGTGGTCATCCTGGGTGGCGACGGCAAGGGCCAGGATTTCTCTCCGCTGGTCGCGCCCGTGTCGCGCCATGTGCGCACGGCCGTGCTGATCGGCCGCGACGCCGGCCGCATCCGCGCCGCCCTGCAGGACTGCGGCGTGCCCCTGGTCGATGCCACCACCATGGCCGACGCCGTGGAGCTGGCCGCCTCGCGCGCCCATGAGGGCGATGCCGTGCTGCTGTCGCCCGCCTGTGCCAGCCTGGACATGTTCCGCAACTACGAGGACCGGGCTCACCAGTTCGTCGATGCCGTGCGCGCGTTGGCGCTGGATGCCGGGCATGAACTCGGAGGTGCTGCATGACCGCCGTATCGCAGGCCCTGGGCCGCATGCGCTCCTGGTTCGGAGGCGCGCAGGAGAAGGCCATCGACGTGCTGCCCGTGCGCCTGGGCGGCCCCCAGTACCACCGGCCCACGCAGACGCCGGCCAGCGTGCTCGGCCTGGACCAGGCCCTGATCTGGGTGGTCATAGGCCTGCTGGCCTGGAGCCTGATCATGGTGTATTCGGCATCGATCGCCATGCCGGACAATCCGCGCTTCGGCAAGATCGCGCCCACCCATTTCCTGATGCGCCATGCCATGTCCATCGGCATGGCCTTCGTCGGCGCGCTGCTGGCCTTCCAGGTGTCCATGGCCACCTGGGAGCGCATGGCGCGCAAGCTCTTCCTGGTATCCCTGGTCCTGCTGGTGGCCGTGCTGATCCCGCACGTGGGCACCGTGGTCAACGGCGCGCGGCGCTGGCTGTCGCTGGGCATCATGAATTTCCAGCCGTCCGAACTGGCCAAGTTCGCCGTGCTCATCTATGCGGCCGACTACATGGTGCGCAAGATGGAGGTCAAGGAGCGCTTCTTCCGCGCCGTGCTGCCCATGGGGCTGGCCGTGGTGCTGGTCGGCGTGCTGCTGCTGGCCGAGCCCGACATGGGCGCCTTCATGGTGATCGTGGTGATCGCCATGGGCATCCTGTTCCTGGGCGGCGTGAATGCGCGCATGTTCTTCCTGATCGCGGCCCTGGTGGTGCTGGCCTTCGTGCTGATCATCGCCACCTCCGAATGGCGGCGCGAGCGCATCTTTGCCTACCTCAATCCCTGGGATGAAAAGCATGCCCTGGGCAAGGGCTACCAGCTGTCGCATGCGCTGATTGCCATCGGGCGCGGCGAGATCTTCGGCGTGGGCCTGGGCCGCAGCGTCGAGAAGCTGCACTGGCTGCCCGAGGCGCACACCGACTTCCTGCTGGCCGTGATCGGCGAGGAATTCGGCCTGGTCGGCGTGCTCTTGATCGCCGTCACCTTCCTGTGGCTGACGCGCCGCATCATGCTCATAGGGCGGCAGGCCATTGCGCTGGACCGGGTGTTCTCCGGCCTGGTGGCCGAGGGCATTGCGATCTGGATGGGTTTCCAGGCCTTCATCAACATGGGCGTGAACCTGGGCGCGCTGCCTACCAAGGGGCTGACGCTGCCCCTGATGAGTTTCGGGGGCTCGGCCATTCTGATGAATCTGATAGCGATAGCGGTGGTGTTAAGGGTGGACTACGAGAACAAGTTGCTGATGAAGGGAGGGCATGCATGACACAGCAGCCCATCTCCCAAGGCACGCAACGCCAGCGCACGGCCCTGATCATGGCCGGCGGCACGGGCGGACATATCTTCCCGGGCCTGGCCGTGGCCCAGGCCCTGCGCGAGCGCGGCTGGAACGTGCGCTGGCTGGGCGCGCCCGGCTCCATGGAGTCGCGCATCGTGCCGGCCCAGGGCTTCCCGCTGGAGACCATCGAGTTCTCGGGCGTGCGCGGCAAGGGCATCATGACCCTGGCCTTTTTGCCCATGCGCCTGCTGCGTGCCTTCTGGCAGGCGCTGGCCGTGGTGCGCCGCGTCAAGCCCGACGTGGTGGTCGGTCTGGGTGGCTACATCAGCTTCCCCGGTGGAATGATGGCCGTGCTGGCCGGCAAACCCCTGGTGCTGCATGAGCAGAACTCCGTGGCCGGCATGGCCAACAAGGTGCTGGCCAGCGTCTCCCACCGCATCTTCACCGCCTTCCCCAACGTGTTCCCCAAGGGTCGCTGGGTCGGCAATCCTCTGCGCCAGGCCTTCACCGAGCAGCCTGCGCCCGAGCAGCGTTTCGCAGGCCGCAGCGGCCCGCTGCGCCTGCTGGTGGTGGGTGGCAGCCTGGGCGCCAAGGCGCTCAATGAGATCGTGCCCCAGGCGCTGGCCCTGATTCCTGCCGATGTGCGGCCCGTCGTGCTGCACCAAAGCGGCGCCGCGCAGATCGATGCCCTGCGCGCCAACTATGCCGCCGCAGGCGTCGCGGCCGAGCTCACGCCCTTCATCGACGACACGGCGCGCGCCTTTGCCGAGGCCGATGTCATCGTCTGCCGCGCTGGCGCCAGCACGGTCACCGAGATCGCGGCCGTGGGCGCCGCAGCCATCTATGTGCCCTTCCCGTCCGCCGTGGACGACCACCAGACCACGAACGCGCGTTTCCTGGTCGATGCCGGTGGTGGATGGTTGATGCAACAAAGCGCACTGACTGCCCAAAGCCTGGCCGAAATGCTACAAAATATGCAGCGTGCGACGCTGCTGGAGCGCGCTGGAAAAGCCAAGAAAATGCAAAAGACCGATGCCACCGCCGAGGTGGTCGCCGCCTGTGAGGAACTGGCCGCATGAAGCACGCCATTCATCACATCCATTTCGTCGGCATCGGCGGCGCCGGAATGAGCGGCATCGCCGAGGTGCTGCACAACCTGGGTTACGCCATCTCGGGCTCGGACCTGTCCGACAGCGCCACGCTGCGCCGGCTCGCCGGCCTGGGCATCGCCACCCACGTCGGCCATGCGGCCGCGCACATCGAAGGGGCTGACGCCGTCGTCACCTCCACCGCCGTGCAGTCCGACAATCCCGAGGTGGTCGCGGCGCGCACGCACAAGATCCCCGTCGTGCCGCGTGCGCTCATGCTGGCCGAGCTCATGCGCTTCAAGCAGGGCATCGCCATCGCGGGTGCCCATGGCAAGACCACGACCACCAGCCTGGTGACCAGCGTGCTGGCCGAGGCCGGGCTGGACCCGACCTTCGTCATCGGCGGCAAGCTCAACAGCGCGGGTGCCAACGCCAAGCTGGGCCAGGGCGACTACATCGTGGTCGAGGCCGACGAGTCCGATGCCTCCTTCCTGAACCTGCTGCCCGTGATGGCCGTCGTCACCAACATCGACGCCGACCACATGGAAACCTACGGCCATGACTTCGGCCGGCTCAAGGGCGCCTTCGTCGATTTCCTGCACCGCATGCCGTTCTACGGCCGAGCCATCGTCTGCGTGGACAGCCCGGCCGTGCGCGAGATCCTGCCCCAGGTGGCCCGCCCCGTGACCACCTACGGCTTTGCCGAGGACGCCCAGGTGCGCGCCCTCAACGTGCGCGCCGAAGCTGGCAGCATGCATTTCACGGTGCGCCGCAGCAACGGCCAGAGCTATCCCGACCTGGACGTGGTGCTGAGCCTGCCGGGCGAGCACAACGTGCTCAACGCGCTGTCGGCCGTGGCCGTGGCCATGGAGCTGGAGATCTCCGACGACGCGCTGCTGCGTGCCTTCGAAAGCTTCAAGGGCGTGGGCCGGCGCTTCCAGCGCTATGGCGAACTGGCGACTGCCGACGGCGGCAGCTTCACCGTCATCGACGACTATGGCCACCACCCCGTCGAGATGGCGGCCACGCTGGCCGCCGCTCGTGGCGCCTTCCCGGGCCGCCGCCTGGTGCTGGCATTCCAGCCGCACCGCTACAGCCGCACGCGCGACTGCTTCGAGGATTTCGTCAAGGTCATCGGCCTGGCCGACGCCGTGCTGCTGACCGAGGTCTATGCGGCCGGCGAGGCGCCCGTGGTGGCGGCCGACGGCCGCTCGCTGACTCGCGCCCTGCGCGTGGCCGGCCGTGTCGAGCCGGTGTTTGTGGAAAACGTTGCCGAGCTGCCGGCGGCCATTGCCGTCAATGCCCGCGATGGCGACGTGTTGTTGTGCATGGGGGCAGGCTCGATTGGCGCCGTGCCCGGAAAGTTGGTTGAAATGCTTCAGAAACAAGAGCTGCAGGCGCAGCAGGGAGCTGTGCAATGAGCAGCTTCGGCACCCAGATCGATGTCAAGGCCCTGGGCAAGGTGGCCGTGCTGTTGGGCGGCCGCTCGGCCGAGCGCGAGGTCTCGCTGATGTCGGGCACGGGCGTGCTCAAGGCCCTGCTGTCGCATGGCGTGGACGCCCATGCCTTCGACCCCGCCGAGCGTGACCTGGGCGAGTTGAAGAAGGAAGGGTTCGACCGCTGCTTCATCGCGCTGCACGGCCGCTACGGCGAAGACGGCACGGTGCAGGGTGCGCTGGAGCTGCTGGGCATCCCGTACACGGGCCCCGGCGTGATGGCCTCGAGCATCGCCATGGACAAGATCATGACCAAGCGCATCTGGCGCTTCGAGGGCCTGCCCACGCCGGACTGGCGTCTGGTCGCCAGCGTAGGCGAGACGCGCGCCGCGCTGCAGGCGCTGGGCGCGCCCATGATCGTCAAGCCCTCGCGCGAGGGCTCGACCATCGGCCTGACCAAGGTCTGGACGGCCGAGGAATGCGAGCAGGCCTATGTGCTGGCCTCCCGCTATGACCCCGAAGTGCTCTGCGAAGAGTTCATCGAGGGCGACGAGACCACCTGCCCCGTGCTCGGCACGGGCGAGGGCGCCCATGCGCTGCCCGTGATCCGCATCGTTGCCCCCGAAGGCAACTACGACTACCAGAACAAGTACTTCACCGACGACACCAAGTACCACTGCCCCAGCGGACTGCCCGCCGAGGAAGAGGCCGAGATCCGGCGCATCGTCGTGCGCGCCTTCCGCACGCTGGGCTGCCGCGGCTGGTCGCGCGCCGACATCATGATCCGCGCCAGCGATCGCAAGCCCTTCCTGCTGGAGATCAACACCTCGCCGGGCATGACGGGCCACTCGCTGGTGCCCATGTCGGCCCGCGCCATCGGCGTGAGCTACGAGAACCTCTGCCTGGGCATCCTGGCCAGCGCCGCGCTGGACGCCGCGCAACCGGAGCAGGAGCACGCATGAGCTACTCCCTGCCGGCCCCCTTCGACGTCAAGCTCATGAACGTGACCGCCACGGTCCTGTTCGTGGGCGTGGCTGCGCTGGGGCTGGCAGCGGTGAGCTGGTGGGCGCTGCGCCACCCGGCCTTCAACATCGGCCGCATCGTGGTCGAGGGCGAGCTGGTGCACAACAACACGGTGACGCTGCGCGCCAACGTGGCGCCCGTGCTCACGGGCAACTTCTTCACCGTGGACCTCAAGGGCGCCAAGGCGGCATTCGAGCAGGTGCCCTGGGTGCGCGAGGCGCAGGTGCGCCGCGACTATCCCAACAGCCTGCGCGTCATCCTGCATGAGCATGTGGCCGAGGCCTTCTGGGGCCCCGATTCGGGCACCGGCCTGATCAACAGCTTTGGCGAGGTCTTCGAGGCCAACCTGGGCGAGCTCGACCGCGACGGCCTGCCGCGTCTGCAGGGCCCCGAGGACAGCGCCCCGCAGATGCTGCAGATGTACCGGCTGCTGGTGCCAGCGCTGGGGCCGCTGGATGTGGAGATCGACGGGCTCACGCTCAATGCGCGCGGAAGCTGGCAGCTCAGGCTGGCCAATGATGCACAGATCGAACTGGGGGGCGGCAGCGTGGAAGCCGTGCTGCAGCGCGTGCAGCGCTTCGTGCGCACGCTGCCCCAGATCACGACCCAATACAAGCGCAAGGCCGACGCCATCGAGTCGGCCGACCTGCGCTACGAAGACGGATATGCGCTGAGGCTGCGCGGTGTGACCACCGGCACGGCCAAGGCGCCGGCTGCAGTGCGTCCCCGACGCTGAAGACGAGGGAGGAAAGACCTATGTACACGCACACCATGCAGCGACACAGCGACAGGACAGAACCAACCGGGGGCGGATGCTGATATGGCAAGAGAATACAAAGATGTGATCGTCGGACTGGACATCGGCACGGCCAAGGTCATGGTCGTGGTCGCCGAGGTCCTGTACAACGGCGAACTCAAGCTCGCCGGCCTCGGCGTGGCCCCGAGCAACGGACTCAAGCGGGGCGTGGTGGTGAACATCGACGCCACCGTGCAGAGCATCCAGCAGGCCTTGAAAGAGGCCGAGCTGATGGCCGACTGCAAGATCCAGCGCGTGTGCACCGGCATCACCGGCAGCCACATCCGCGGCCTGAACTCCAGCGGCATGGTGGCCATCAAGGACAAGGAAGTCACGGCCACCGACGTGGCGCGGGTGATGGAGACGGCCAAGGCCATCAACATCTCCTCGGACCAGCGGCTGCTGCTGGTCGAGCCGCAGGAATTCGTGATCGACGGCCAGGAAGTGCGCGAGCCCATCGGCATGAGCGGCATCCGCCTGGAGGCCAAGATCCACATCGTCACGGGCGCGCAGAGCGCGGCCGAGAACATCATAAAGTGCGTGCGCCGCTGCGGCCTGGAGGTCGAGCAGCTGCTGCTCAACCCGCTGGCATCGAGCCAGGCCGTGCTCACCGATGACGAGCGCGAGCTGGGCGTGGCCGTGGTCGATATCGGCGCGGGCGCCACTGACGTGGCCATCTTCACGGGCGGCGCCATCCGGCACACGGCCGTCATCCCGATCGCGGGCGACCTGATCACCAGCGACATCGCCATGGCGCTGCGCACGCCGACCAAGGACGCCGAGGACATCAAGGTCGAAAGCGGCTATGCCAAGCAACTGCTGGCCGACCCCGATGCCCAGGTCGAAGTGCCGGGCCTGGGTGACCGCAGCCCGCGCATGATCAGCAAGCAGGCGCTGGCCGGCGTGATCGAGCCGCGCGTGGAAGAGATCTTTTCTTTGGTGCAGCAGGTGGTGCGCGATTCCGGCTACGAGGAAGTTCTGTCCTCGGGCATCGTGCTGACCGGCGGCAGCGCCGTCATGCCGGGCATGGTGGAACTGGGCGAGGACATCTTCCTCAAGCCCGTGCGCCGCGGCATCCCCAAGTATTCGAGCGCTCTGGCAGACATGGTGGCCCAACCCCGCGCCGCCACCGTGATGGGATTGCTCGAAGAGGCCCGCCTGGCTCGCCTGCGCGGTTTCAAGGTGGCACAAAAGAGTGGGTCGATGAAGACCGCTTTTGGCCGTTTCAAAGACTTCATCGTGGGGAACTTTTGATATGTGCTTTCATCGACTGCGCATTACCGGCCCGCCCACCGGCTTCCGAATACCGGACAGAAGACAGAATTTTCCCCAAACGGTGGTGACCACTTACAGAGAGCTACAGGAGAACCAACATGCCCATCGACATGATTGAAGTTGAAGAATTCAACCAGGGTACGCAGATCAAGGTGATCGGCGTTGGCGGCGGCGGCGGCAATGCCGTCGAGCACATGATTGCGCGCAACGTGCAGGGTGTGGAATTCGTCTGCGCCAACACCGACGCGCAGGCGCTGCTGCGCAGCAGCGCCCACCGCACCATCCAGCTCGGTGGCAGCGGCCTGGGCGCGGGCAGCAAGCCCGACAAGGGCCGCGAGGCTGCCGAAATGGCCGAGGACGACATTCGCACCGCCATCGAAGGCGCGCACATGCTGTTCATCACGGCCGGCATGGGCGGCGGCACGGGCACGGGCGCTGCGCCCGTGATCGCGCGCGTGGCCAAGGAAATGGGCATTCTCACCGTGGGCGTGGTCACCAAGCCCTTCGAGTGGGAAGGCGGCCGACGCATGGCCAATGCCGACAGCGGCCTCAACGAGCTCGAAGCCAATGTCGATTCGCTGATCGTCGTGCTCAACGAGAAGCTGCTGGACGTGCTGGGTGACGACATCTCGCAGGACGAGGCCTTCGCCCATGCCAACGACGTTCTCAAGAACGCCGTGGGCGGCATTGCCGAAATCATCAACGAGTACGGCCATGTGAACGTCGACTTCGAAGACGTGCGCACCGTCATGGGCGAGCCCGGCAAGGCCATGATGGGCACGGCCAAGGCCGCCGGCCCCGACCGCGCGCGCATCGCCGCCGAGCAGGCCGTGGCCTGCCCGCTGCTGGAGGGCATCGACCTGTCGGGCGCCAAGGGCGTGCTGGTGCTGGTCACGGCCGCCAAGGGCAGCCTCAAGCTGTCCGAGTCGCGCCTGGCCATGAGCACCATCAATGCCTACGCCTCGCCCGATGCGCACGTGATCTACGGCGCCGCCTACGACGACACCCTGGGCGACGAGATCCGCGTCACCGTGGTGGCCACCGGCCTGTCGCGCCCCAGCGCACGCCGCCAGAACATGCAGGTGGTGCAGGGCGGTCTGCGCACCGGTACAGACAACATGAGCTACCAGCTGCCCTCGGCCTCCATGGGTGCCGCCACGGCAGCCGGCGGCCTGGTCGGCGGTGCCGCTGGTGGTGCCGACTATGCCAACAACATGTCGGTCCCCAGCGTCTGGCGTACCAACCGCACGCAGGCCGCTGCCCGCGTCGATGCACTGGCCTCCGGCGGCATGGACGATCTGGAAATCCCGGCCTTCCTGCGCAAGCAGGCTGACTGAGCAGCGGCCCATACGGTCGCTGCATAGCCGTGATAGCGAAAGCCGTGCCAGGGCCATGCCCTGCGCACGGCTGCCGCGTTCTAAAATAGCCGGATGCTCCAACAACGCACCATCAAGACGATCACCCGTGCCGTTGGCGTGGGCCTGCACAGCGGCCAGCGCGTCGAATTGACGCTGCGACCCGCGCAGCCCGACACCGGCATCGTGTTCCGTCGCGTGGACCTGCCGGAGCCTGTGGACATCCCGATCTCGGCCGAAGCCGTCACCGACACGCGCATGGCCTCCACCATCGGCACCGGCGGCGCCAAGGTGCATACCGTGGAGCACCTGATGTCGGCCATTGCCGGTCTCGGACTCGACAACATCTATATAGACATCACCGCCGAGGAAGTGCCCATCCTCGACGGCTCCTCCGCCTCCTTCGTGTTCCTGCTGCAAAGCGCGGGCATCGAGCTGCAGAAGGCTCCCAAGCGCTTCATCCGCGTCATCCGCCCCGTCGAGGTGCGTGAGGGCGAGGGCCAGAACCTCAAGTGGGCGCGCTTTGACCCTTACCACGGCTTCAAGCTGCGCTTCGAGATCGACTTCGCCCATCCGGCCGTGGACTCCACGGGCCAGTGCGTGGAGTTCGACATGGGCGAGGACAACTACACGCGCGATATCGCACGCGCGCGCACCTTCGGCTTCACCAAGGACGTGGAAATGCTGCGCAGCCATGGCCTGGCGCTGGGCGGCGGCATGGACAACGCCATCGTCATGGACGACTACAAGGTGCTCAACAGCGACGGCCTGCGCTACGACGACGAGTTCGCCAAGCACAAGATCCTCGACGCCATCGGCGACCTGTACCTGATCGGCAGGCCGCTGCTGGCCGCCTACAGCGCCTTCCGCTCGGGCCACGGCATGAACAACCAGTTGCTGCGTGCCCTGCTGGCCCAGCCCGACGCCTGGGAACTGGTCAGCTTCGACAGCGAGCGCCAGGCACCCAAGGGCTTCGCCCAGCCCGCGCGGGCCTGGTGAGGCGAGCGCCGCCATGCTGATCTTCCGCTGGCTGGCCACCCTGCTGCTGCTGGCCTCGGCCGTCTCCTTCGCGTTCTACCTGGGCACGGGCCGGCCGCACTACAAGCGCTGGGGCTTCATCATCCTCAAGTGGACCGTGATTGCCGGCGTGACCTTCTTCGCCGTGCTGTTCTTCGGCCGCATTGTCTGAGGGCGGCTCTGACTCGCATCCCATTCAACGCAGTTGCGGTAGCGAGATCGAGACCATGGCGCTTGCGGGGGGCGCGCTCAGGCGAGAGACAGCAAGCAAGGGCCGCCCCGCAGCTAGGCTGTCGTCCCCCTCAGGGGGAAGGCGCGCAGCGCCTCAGGGGGAGTCAATACACCCTGCCGCCCTTGTAGACGGCATGCTGGCGGCGCTGCAGCTGCGTGACCTCGGCCATCTTCGACATGGCGGCGCCCGCATGGGCGTGGGTGATGGCCAGGCCCAGGGCGTCGGCTGCGTCGGTGCCGGGCAGGCCGGGCAGTTGCAGCAGGCGGCGCACCATTTCCTGGATCTGGCTCTTGGCCGCGCGGCCGTGGCCGGTCATGGCCTTTTTCATCTGCAGTGCCGTGTATTCGGCGACCGGCAGGCCCGCATTGACCAGGGCCGTGAGCGCGGCGCCGCGCGCCTGGCCCAGCAGCAGCGTGGACTGGGGGTTGACGTTGACGAAGACGATTTCCACGGCCGAGGTGTCGGGCTGGTAGCGGCTGGCGACTTCCGAGATGCCGTCGAACAGCAGCTTGAGCCGGCCCGGCAGGTCGCCGAGCGCGATGCCGGTGGTGCGGATGGTGCCGCTGGCCACATAGGCCAGGCGGTGGCCGTCGACGTCGATCACGCCGAATCCCGTGGTCTGCAGCCCGGGGTCTATTCCAAGAATGCGCATGGCGTGACTGTAGCCGTTCAGGGGATGACGGCGCTGGGCATTCTTTGCATGACCGTGCGCGTGCGCTGCAGCAGATAGCCGGAGTTGGGCAGCTTCTCGAAGCGCTTGGGCTGGGGCAGCATCACGGCCAGGCGTGCGGCCTCGGCCGCGCTGAGTTGTGAGGCGCTCTTGCGGAAGTAGTGGCGGGCTGCAGCCTCCGCGCCAAACACTCCCTGGCCCCATTCCACGCTGTTGAGGTAGATCTCCAGGATGCGCTGCTTGCTCAGCATCAGTTCCAGCAGCTGGGTCAGCACCAGTTCCTGGCCCTTGCGCAGCAGGCTGCGTTCGCCCGACAGCAGCAGGTTCTTGGCCAACTGCTGGGTGATGGTGGAGCCACCGTAGATCTTGGGCGCCTTGCCGTTGTCTGCCTTCTGGGCACGGGCTTCGGCGCGCTGGTTGCGCTGCCAGGCCTTCTCGATGGCCTCCCATTGCACCCCGTGGTGTTCGGTGAAGCTGTCATCTTCGGAGGCGATGACGGCGCGCTTGAGCGTGGGCGCGATGCGGTCGTAGGGCAGCCATTGCTGGCTCCAGTGCAGGCCTTCGGAGCTGCGCAGCATCTGCCAGGCCTCGGAGCGCTGAAAGGCCGTGGATTCGGGATCGACCACCACCATCAGCGCAATGCGCAGCACAAAGAACAGCTGCAGCAGCAGGCCGGCGCACAGCACCAGCAGCAGGGCGCGTGCCAGGGATTTCATAAAGCGCTCAGCCGCCTTGAGCAATATGGGCGCGCAGCTCGTTCAGCACCTGGGCCGACGGGGGGCGCACGCCGCGCCACAGCGCGAACGATTCGGCCGCCTGCTCCACCAGCATGCCCAGCCCGTCGCGGGCCTGGGCGCCATGCTGCTCGGCCCATTGCAGGAAGCCCTGGGCTGCGGCGCCGTACATCATGTCGTAGGCCAGGCTGCCAGGCCGCAGCACGCGGGCCGGCACGGGCACCTCGGCACCGGCCAGGCTGCTGGCGGTGGCGTTGATGACCACGTCGAAATCCTCATCCACGGCCTGCTGCTCCAGCGCCACCAGTTCCACGCCATGGTGCGCGGCGATGGCGGCATGGCGCTGCACCAGGGCCTGGGCGCGCTCGAAGGTGCGGTTGACCACGGCAATGCGGCGCGGGCGCTCGGCAAGCAGCGAGCCCAGTGCGCCGGCTGCGGCGCCTCCCGCGCCCAGCAGCAGCAGGTCGCGCCCGGCCAGCGGCACGCCCGCATTGCGCACGATGTCGGCCACCAGGCCCAGGCCGTCGGTGTTGTCGGCATGGATGCCGTCCGCCGCCAGCACCAGGGTGTTGGCGGCGCCGGCCAGTTGCACGCGCTCGCTGGAGGTGGTGGCCAGCTGTGCGGCCTCCAGCTTGAAGGGCACGGTGACATTGCAGCCGCGTCCGCCTGCCGCGACGAAGCCGCGCACGGCCTCGGCAAAGCCTTGCAGCTCCACATGCTGGCGCTCGTAGTGCAGGTCCTGCCCGCACAGTTCGGCAAAGCGGGCATGGATCCAGGGCGAACGGCTGTGCGCGACGGGGTTGCCCATGACGCAGTAGCGGTCGGAGGAGGTGGCGGCGGAAGTCATGTCGGAAAAGGAGAGTGCGCGAAGACAAGAAGAGGGCGCTACTGCACGGTCGTCTGCAGCGTCTGCTCGCGGGTGAACTTGAAGCGCGAGACCACGGCGATCTGGTCGGCCTTGGCGCGCATGGCGGGGCCGAAATGGCCGAAGGGGCCGGCCGCACGCGCAATGGCCTCGGCCCGGGTGTCCAGCAGGCGGTTGCCCGAGCCCTGCACGATCTCGGTGGACAGCACGCGGCCGTCGTGGTTGACGGTGAGGATCATGACCAGCTCGCCGTAGAGCTTCTTGCCGGCCTGCTCGGGGAAGTTCTCCGTGCCCTTGTCCTCGACCTTGCGGCGCAGGCCGTCGTAGTAGATGGCGTAGACGGCCTCGCGCGTGGACGGGCTGATATAGCGCTTCTTGGGGCGGGCGTTTTCCTCGTTGATGCGCTTTTCGATCTCGGCCAGCAGCTTGACCAACTGCTGGCGCTTTTCCTGCTGGGCCTGCTGCTCCTTGGTCTGCTTGGCCGCCTCGCGCGGGTCCAGCGGCGGCAGGGCCGCGACCTGCTTGCGCAACTGCGTCAGCAAGACGGTCTGCTGCTCCTGCATGGAGTCGATCTGGCGCTGGCGTTCCTCGAAGTCGTCGCCCACGGCCGTGAGTGCCGAGTAGGGCATGGGGCTGGAGGCCCGGCCCTTGTCGGCCTCGCCGCCGCCGGCCAGCGAGGTCTGCGCGATGGCCTGCGCCTTGTCGGGCTGCTCGTTGGCGCGGGCATTGACCAGGATGACTTCCAGCGGCGTGTCCTGGAACACGCGGTCGAAGCGCTCCGGGTCGATGAACCGGAACGAGAACAACCCGGCATGCAGGGCGATGGAAACGCCCAGTGCCAACTGCAGCGTGCTCAGGGAACGGAGGGCGGTAGGCAGTTTCACGTCAGATCTGGGGCAGTTGCTCGGATGTGAGGCAGGTCAGGGCTGGGCGGGGTCGGCCGCCGGTGTGCCATCGGTCTCGTTCATGTCCACGGCGATGGCGATGGGGCCGGCCACGGCTTCCTCGTCATCCTCGGCGCTGTCTTCGGCGCCATCGGCAGCGGCCGCCGCATCGCCATCCAGGCGCTCGATCAGCGTGCCCGAGACATCGAGCGCAATCTCGTCGATCTCGCCCAGGCGCACGCGCACATGGGCGCCGCGCGGCAGGCCGGTGACGCCCAGCACGGGGAAGACCAGGGGCAGGTCATCGGCGCGCACCAGCAGGCCGCCGCCCATGCCTTCCTTGATGACGGTGGCCGTCAGCTCGGTGATGGCGTGCTGCTGCAGGTACTTGAGCGTCCAGAACCGTTCCATGCCGGCCTGGTAGCCGTTGTAGGCGCTGTAGGCACCGTCGAAGCTGCTGATGATGCCGAACAGCTCGGCATCCTTGGGCTTGAACGGCGCGGCCAGGGCGGCGGTCTTGCCGTGGCGCGCGCAGGCAATGATCTGCCACTGGTTGACCAGGTCCACGTAGCGGCGCAGCGGCGAGGTGGCCCAGGCATAGCTCTTGACGCCGATGCCTGCATGGGGCTGCGCCTTGGTGGACATGCGCACCTTGATGCCGGGCGCCAGGCTGGCCTGGCTGCGGTAGATACCGGGCACGCCGAGCTCAGCCATCCAGCCGCCCCAGGTGCTGTTGGCCACGATGGCGGCCTCGGCCACGATCAGGTCCAGTGGCGCGCCGCGCTTGCGCACGCTGATCTCCACCTGCTCGTTGCCGCGGGGCTCGGTGCCGCCGTTGCCCACGAGGCGGAAGTTGTAGTCGGGGCGGTTGAAGTTCTCGGGCTTGCCGCGCACCAGTTCGCGCCCTGCCTTCAGGTGCTTGGCCCAGCGCTGCAGGAACGTCAGTTCGGCGCGCTTGCCTTGCAGCACTTCGGGCGTGCCCTCGACCTCGAAGGAGGGGTCAGCCAGCCACTGCTCGGTGACGATGTGGTCCAGCTTGTCATGGCGGAAGTTGACCTGCACGGGCACGCGCTCCAGGCGCGTCTCGCTGGCCGTGGTCTCCAGCGTGGCCTCGTCCACGGTGACGTACAGCGACACGGCGGGGTTGGCGCGGCCTTCGTCCAGCGTGTAGATCTGCACCACCTCGTCGGGCAGCATGGTGATCTTGTAGCCGGGCATGTAGACGGTGGACAGGCGCGAGCGGCCGAGCTGGTCCAGCGGCGTGCCCGGCACGATGGCCAGACCGGGCGCGGCAATGTGGATACCCACGGTGACCGTGCCCGTGCCCAGGCCGCGCACCGACAGCGCATCGTCGATTTCGGTGGTGGCCGAGTCATCGATGGAAAACGCCTGGACCTCGGCCAGCGGCAGGTCGGCCGGTGGCTGGGGTGCCTGCAGGGCCGGGAACTGCGTGCCCTTGGGGAAGTGGTCGAACAGGAAGCGCTTCCAGTGGAACTCGTAGGCCGATTCAATGGCGCCGGCCCTGTGCAGCAGGTCCAGCGGTGCCCGGCGCGTGGCGCGGCTGGCCTCGACCACGGCCTTGTATTCGGCGGCGTTCTTGTCGGGGCGGAACAGGATCTTGTAGAGCTGCTCGCGGATGGGGCCGGGGCATTCGCCAGCGCCCAGCTGTTCGGCCCAGGCCGTGATCTGGGCCTGGATCTGCTTTTTCTTTTCTATGCCGGCCAGCGCCTGCTGCAGGATCTCGGCCGGCGCCTTCTTGAAGCGGCCCTTGCCGGAGCGGCGGAAGTAGTGCGGTGCGTCGTAGAGGCGGAACAGCGCGCCGGCCTGCTCGGCCAGCGTGGCCTTGTCCGAGAAATAGTCGCGTGCAAGGTCGGCGAAGCCGAATTCCTCCTCGGGGGCGAATTCCCAGGCCAGGTCCAGATCGATCTGGGCGGCCTGCGCTTGCGCCTGGGCGATCAGTTCGGCAGGCGCCGGCTTGTCGAACTTGAGCAGGATGTTGGCCGACTTGACCTTGACCCGTTTGCCCGAGTCCAGCTCCACCTGGGCGGAGGTGTCGGCTTCGGAGAGGATGCGGCCGGCCAGGAACTTGCCGGATTCTTCAAACAATGCGTGCATAGCCCGACATTCTCCCATGCTGCGGCTGGCAGCTGCCGCGCAGTCTTGCGCGGCATCAGGCCAGATTCAGGAACTCGTCCAGCTGAGGCAAGTACTCCTCGAAGTTGCTCAGCGCGTGATCGCCGCCCTCCTGGATGATCTGCAGCGCATGCGGATAACGTGCGCTCATCTCGCGCCAGTCCAGCACCTCATCGCCCTCGGCCGCCAGCAGCATTTCTGGGGCGGCCGGTGTCATATGGCGCGTGTCCAGCGCGCGAAGCTCCTCGATGTATTCACGGCGGAAGAAGAAACGTTCCTCCGGGTTGTGCCAGGAAGTCTGCTCGCCAATGTACTTTTCAAGATCGCGCGCCGGGTTGACGGCCGGGTTGATCATCACGCTGCGGCAGCGCGCCAGCTGGGCCACCCAGCTGGCGTAGTAGCCGCCCAGCGAGGAGCCGATCACGGCCATGGTCTCGCGCGGCCAGCTGCCGATGCCATCGGCAATCAGGGCAGCCGCTTCGCGCGGGGAAGGGGGCAGCTGCGGGCTCCACCAGCGCACATGGGGATGGCGCGTGGCCACATGCTCGGCAAGGCGACGGGCCTTGTTGGATTGGGGAGAGGAGCGAAAGCCGTGCAGGTACAGCAAATGGGTGGTGGTCATGGCGGGCGCTCTCCTTTGCGTTGCTGGGGCCGGGTGCGGGATGCGGCCCGGACGGCTCATGGCCCATTGTGGCCGCTGCGGCAGGCGGCGCCCAGCAGGGAAGGCCCGGGCCGACAGCTGGATGACAACCGCCTCCGTGGGCAACCCTGCGCCGGGCTGGGCCGCATGCGTCACGGGATAATGGCGGCCCGTGCCCGCGACCCACCATCCCCGTGACCGAATTCGACAAGCCCTCCCTCTGGCAACGTGTTGCCCCGCTGCTGCGGGGCTTTGACTTCTGGTTGCTGCTGTTCGTGGGCATGCTGGCGTCGGCGGGGCTGATCGCCATGTACTCCTCGGGCTTCGACCACGGCACGCGCTTCACCGACCATGGGCGCAACATGCTGATCGCGGCGGCCATCCTCTTTGTCGTGGCCCAGATTCCCCCGCAGCAGCTCATGAAGGTGGCCGTGCCGCTGTACATGCTGGGCGTGGCGTTGCTGGTGGCGGTGGCGCTGTTCGGCATCACCAAGAAGGGGGCGCAGCGCTGGGTCAACGTGGGTGTGGTGATCCAGCCCAGCGAACTGCTGAAGATCGCCACGCCGCTGATGCTGGCCTGGTGGTTCCAGCGCCGCGAGGGCCAGCTGCGCGGCACGGACTTCGTGATCGCCATGGTCCTGCTCCTGGTGCCCGTGGGGCTGATCATGAAGCAGCCCGACCTGGGCACCTCGCTGCTGGTGATGGCCGCAGGCCTGTCCGTGATCTTTTTCGCGGGCCTGCCCTGGAAACTCATCGTGCCGCCCGTGCTGGCCGGCGCCATCGGCATCACGCTTATCGTGCTGTACGAGCCCCAGCTATGCGCCGACGGCGTGCGCTGGCCCGTGCTGCATGAATACCAGCAAACCCGTGTCTGCACCCTGCTGGACCCCACGCGCGACCCGCTGGGCAAGGGATTCCACATCATCCAGGGGATGATCGCCATCGGTTCGGGCGGTGTCTGGGGCAAGGGCTTCATGGCGGGCACCCAGACCCACCTGGAGTTCATTCCCGAGCGCACGACCGACTTCATCTTCGCGGCCTATTCCGAGGAGTTCGGATTGGTCGGCAACCTGTTCATCATCGTCTCCTTCCTGCTGCTGGTCTGGCGCGGGCTGGCCATCGCCATCCAGGCCAACTCGCTGTTCGCGCGACTCATGGCGGCAGCCGTGGCCATGATCTTCTTCACCTATGCCTTCGTGAACATGGGCATGGTCAGCGGCATCCTGCCCGTGGTCGGCGTGCCGCTGCCCTTCATCAGCTATGGCGGCACGGCCATGGTCACGCTGGGGCTGGCGCTGGGCGTGTTGATGTCGGTGGCGCGCTCGCAGCGGCAGCTGCCGGGCGAGGGCGGCGGGCCGCTCTGAATCGCACTTTGCGGTGCCAAAGACTCCTGCAAATGTCAAAGAGTCTGGATGCCTGCGGTATCGGGCATCGCATTCCTTCCTGCGATTTGGCTTGGAAAATGAGACGCCAAAAGCGCTGGTTGCTCCTTTTTTGATAGTTTCTGCGGGAGTCTGCTCACTTGCCAGCGCCGCCAGGGCAGGCTACAAAGCAAGTGCGGACATGGGCCAGCATGTTCGCCATCCACGCGGATGCATGCCTACGGAATGCCGCTCAGCCTGGTGGAGCGGCATTCCGTTCTTTTTTGTGGGTTGGCAAGCCGCTGGCCGCAGCCGTTGCACGGCGAGGGCATGGCCGGCTCTCTACAATGCGTGAATGATCTCCCGCGAACCCACCATTGAACGCCTGGCCACAGCGCGCCAGTTGCTGCTTGAGCCCTTCGGGCTCGATGAAACCCATCTCGCGCGCGCACTGGCCGAGATCCGCAGCCACCAGGTCGACGACGCCGACCTCTACTTCCAGTACACCCGCGCCGAAGGCTGGAGCCTGGAAGAGGGCATCGTCAAGACCGGCAGCTTCAGCATCGACCAGGGCGTGGGCGTGCGTGCGGTCAGTGGCGAGAAGACGGCATTTGCCTATTCCGACGATATTTCCGAAGCCTCGCTGCTGGATGCCGCGCGCACCGTGCGCTCCATCTCGGGCGCGGCCCAGAGCAAGCGCGTGCGCGCCAATGCTCCCAAGATTGCGCAAAGCCGCTCGCTGTATCCCGGTCTGGACCCCATCGCCACGCTGGACAGCACGGCCAAGGTCGAGCTGCTGGGCAAGGTCGAGAAACTGGCCCGCGCCAAGGACCCGCGCGTTGTCCAGGTCATGGCCGGCCTGGCCAGCGAGTACGACGTGGTGCTGGTGGCCCGTGCCGATGGCACGCTGGCGGCCGACGTGCGGCCGCTGGTGCGCCTGTCGGTTACCGTGATCGCCGAGCAAAAGGGCCGGCGTGAGGTGGGCTCTGCCGGCGGCGGTGGCCGTTTCGGCCTGGCCTATTTCAGCGACGAGCAGATCACCCAGTACGTGGACGAGGCCGTGAGCGCGGCCCTCACCAACCTGGAATCCCGTCCCGCGCCGGCTGGCGAGATGACCGTGGTGCTTGGCCCCGGCTGGCCCGGCGTGCTGCTGCACGAAGCCGTGGGCCACGGTCTGGAAGGCGACTTCAACCGCAAGGGCGCCAGCGCCTTTAGCGGCCGCATCGGCCAGCGCGTGGCTGCCAAGGGCGTCACCGTGCTGGATGACGGCACGCTGGCCGATCGCCGCGGCTCGCTCAACGTCGATGACGAAGGCTGCACCAGCCAGAGCAATGTGCTGATCGAGGACGGCATCCTCAAGGGCTACATCCAGGACGCGATGAATGCCCGCCTGATGGGCGTCAAGCCCACGGGCAACGGCCGCCGCGAAAGCTATGCCCACATTCCCATGCCGCGCATGACCAACACCTACATGCTCGGTGGCGACCGGGAGCCGCAGGAAATCGTGGCCTCGATCAAGAAGGGCCTGTACGCCACCAACTTCGGCGGCGGCCAGGTCGATATCACCAGCGGCAAGTTCGTGTTCTCCGCCAGCGAGGCCTATTGGGTCGAGAACGGCAAGATCCAGTACCCCGTCAAGGGCGCGACCATCGTGGGCAGCGGCCCGGAATCGCTCAAGCACATCACCATGATCGGCAACGACATGCGCCTGGACAGCGGCGTGGGCACCTGTGGCAAGGAAGGCCAGAGCGTGCCCGTGGGCGTGGGCCAGCCCACGCTGCGCATCGACGGCCTGACGGTGGGCGGCACGGCCTGACGGTCCCATGCCCGCGCCCTGCATGGCAGGCCGGGCCCTGTCCTGCCTGACGCGGCCCGCCGCGTTCGGTGGGCGCCGCCCGGCGCCGATTCCATGACCCAGCTTTCCTTTTCCTCCCGGCCAGGCCCGCGGACCTCCGTCCATCCCCTGCGCAGCCTGCCGAAGCAATGGCGTGCCTGGGCCGGCGAGTCGCGGCTGAGCCGCTTCTGGCAGCATGAGCTGATCGTGGGCGACCTGCAGCCCATGCACCAGCAACTGGCCTTGCTGGCCGTCGCGCTGGACGAGTCCGTGCGCGTGCGCTATGCGGGCAGCCCGCGCCCCGCGGTGGAAGACGCCATACAGCAGCTTGACCTGGCGGTGCTGGACCACCAGCACTTTCTCACCACGCTGGCCACGGGCTGGCATGCTCTCTACGAATTTCCTGCCTACCAGCGTCTGCTCAAAGGCTTCAGGGAGGCCGTCCACGCCTGGCAGCAGTCCGTGCTGGTGGGCGATGCCCAGGAGCCCGAGCACTTCCGCCGCTGCGAGCGCCTGGGCTGGCGTCTGCTGGGCGATGCCTGCCTGCTGACGGACATGTTTGCCGAATCCGCTGCCGTGGCCGGCGAAGCCGATGTGACTTCCATCCTGTCTGGTTACAAGGCGCGCCGATGGCAACCCTTGAGCGCCGTGCGCCGGGCCCTGCGCAGGCTGCGTGACGCGTTGCTGCGGCGTTGATCGGGCCCTTGCGTGACGCGCAGATGCATCATTTCCCGGGGTTTGCACGTTTTCATGGCTGATGGCAATAAAACTGCATGGCATCGTGATTTTCTGCATATGCCTGAAGAATTTTTGCGTGAAACTGAGAAAAAAGCAGTTTTATTGCGTCAATGATTTTGTGCTTTCTCTCTGTGGCACGGTGAACGGCAGCTTCCCCGCCTTCATGTCCATGTTGCACTGCGAAAAATGACTGTGCTACATTCGATCCCCATGCAAGCCCGTGCCTCCTTCTACTTTTACTTTTGGTTCTCCTCCCCGGCGGAAGAGAGGTAAGCGCGCGCACCCGAACAAACCTCCCTCAAAACCGCCGAAGCTGTAAAGCCCGGCGGTTTTTTGTTTTTCCCTCCCGATTCTTCGCTCCGTTTTCCACGATCCATCTTTCCTCACGAAAGCAAGCAATGACTGCTCATCAAGCTTCCCTCGCCGATTCCTGGTATCGCGGCGGTTCCCAAAAGACTGGCCAAACCGACGACGCACGTATCAAGGACATCACCGTGTTGCCCCCTCCCGAGCACCTCATTCGCTTCTTCCCCATCCGCGGTACGGCCGTCGAAACCCTGATCGGCGACACCCGCCGCACCATCCACAACATCATGGCTGGCGAGGATGACCGCCTGCTGGTCATCGTCGGCCCCTGCTCCATCCACGATCCGGCGGCCGCCATCGAGTACGCACGCCGCCTGGCGCCCATACGCGAGCAGTACAAGGACACGCTGGAGATCGTGATGCGCGTGTACTTCGAAAAGCCGCGCACCACCGTGGGCTGGAAGGGTTTGATCAACGATCCCTACCTGGATCAGAGCTACCGCATCGACGAAGGCCTGCGCATTGCGCGGCAACTGCTGATCGACATCAACCGCCTGGGCGTGCCGGCCGCCAGCGAGTTCCTGGACGTGATCTCGCCCCAGTACATCGCCGATCTGATCAGCTGGGGCGCCATCGGCGCGCGCACCACGGAAAGCCAGGTCCACCGTGAACTGGCCTCGGGCATCTCGGCGCCCATCGGCTTCAAGAACGGCACGGACGGCAACATCCGCATCGCCACCGACGCCATCCAGTCGGCTAGCCGCGGCCACCACTTCCTGTCCGTGCACAAGAATGGCCAGGTTGCCATCGTGAACACGGCGGGCAACCAGGATTGCCACGTCATCCTGCGCGGCGGCAAGACCCCCAACTACGACGCGGCCAACGTGGCCGCTGCCTGCGAGGATCTGGAAAAGGCCGGCCTGCCTCCCACGCTGATGGTGGACTGCAGCCACGCCAACAGCTCCAAGCAGCATGAGCGCCAAAAGGATGTGGCACGCGACATCGCCGGACAGATCAGCGGCGGCTCGCGCAGCGTCTTCGGCGTGATGATCGAGGGTCATCTCGTGGGCGGTGCCCAGAAGTTCACGCCCGGCAAGGATGAGGTGGCTGCGCTGACCTACGGCCAGAGCATCACCGATGCCTGCCTGGGCTGGGATGATTCCCTGGCAACGCTGGCCGAGCTGTCCGACGCCGTGCAGCAGCGCCGCGTCAAGCATCCCGAGCCGGCTGCGGCCCTGGTTGCCGCCTGAGCTTGAAAAGAAAACGGGGCATGCATGCCCCGTTTTTTCCATGTCCCGGTTTGCTTGTTCAGTGTGGCGGCGTGGCGTCCGGCGGGGTCAGTCCGCCCTGGTTCAGCGTGTCGTCTATGCCCAGCAGCAGGACCAGCAACCGGCGCTTGTCGAATGCCACGGGCTGGCTCCATTCATGCTCGGCCAGTGGATGCACGTGGCTTTGGCAGGGCAATTGGCCGCGGGCATCGACCACGGCACGCAGCCGGGGCAGGAAAACCCACTGCAGCCATTCGTGCAGCTTGAGCGTGTCGTACATGAACGGCATGGTCGATGCCATGGCCTCAGGGCTGGGCGCCACGGCCGACCAGAGGCTCTGGCTGCGCAACTCGTCTTCGAGTTGCTGCAACTGGTCGAGCAGTTTCTGGTGCGTGGTGTCGGTTGTCATGCGGTGAGGTCCATGAAAAAACGGGGCCAAATCTGTCGGCCATTGTACGTTTGCACCTTTGGGCAGGCGCTGGCAGGCCTTGAAACACCTGCTGGCGGCAGTGCCGACTCCAGCGCCGGTGCCAGTCTCTGGCACTTGAGGCATGTCAGCTTGCCCGGGGTGTGGAAAAGGCGCTTGCGGTTAAGCTCAGGGCATGAGTGACAGCCCTGTCTGCATGAGCAGGCACAGGGCCGTATCCCGTAATGAAGAGAGGAGTTCCATGCGCAGCGAAGTGATTGTGGTGTTGGATGCCGGACAAGAGTACCGCACGGACACCAGCGGGCTCACCCCCATGAGTTCCGATGAAGGACGGCATTGGCTGGACCAGCAGTTCATCTCCATGGACTGCGAACCCCTGCGCGCCAGCGGCAAGGTTCTGCTGGCCGACAAGCTGGTGGTGGTGGCGCGTGCGGCGCGTTCGCGCTCCGGGCTGTTCGACGACGAGCAATGGCGCAACAGCTATGCCGTGGCCGCCCAGGCCGTGCTGTCCAAGCCGCTGATCCGTGTCGATGTGCCGGCCATGTCCATCAGTTACTGACGACGGACAGATAGCGATACAGCAAAGAAGCCTGGGCATGACCCGGGCTTCTTTTATTGGGGGTCGTGCCCGGTTCAGCCTGCAGCCTGCAGCGCCGCCAGCAGCTTGGGGTGAATGCCGCCGAAGCCGCCATTGCTCATGCACACCACGTGGTCACCGGGGCGGGCGGCAGCGCGGATCTGCCCGATCAGCGTCTCGATGTCTGCAGCCACCTGCGCCTTGTGACCGGCTCCCACGCCCAGGGGGCGCAGCGCCTCGGCAGCATCCCAGTCCAGGCCGGCCGTGTGGCAGAACACCAGATCGGCGCTTTCCAGGGCCCAGGGCAGTTGCGACTTCATGGTGCCCAGCTTCATGGTGTTGCTGCGCGGCTCGAACACCGCCAGGATGCGTGCCTGGCTGCCGAGCTTGCGGCGCAGGCCGTCCAGCGTGGTGCGGATGGCCGTGGGATGGTGGGCGAAGTCGTCGTAGACGGACACGCCACCCGCCATGCCGCGCAGCTCCATGCGTCGCTTGACGTTCTGAAAGCGCGCCAGCGCTTCGCAGGCCTGCGCCGGCGTCACGCCCACGTGCTCGGCCGCTGCAATGGCGGCCAGCGCATTGAGCTGGTTGTGCTCCCCGGTCAGTGCCCATTCCAGGCGCGCGACCTTGCGACCACGGTGCAGCACGTCGAAGGCGCCGGGATCGCCCTGGGCACTGAAATCGCTGACCACCGCACCGAAGCTGGAGACCTCGCTCCAGCAGCCCTGGTGCAGCACCCGGGTGATGCTTTCCTCTATGCCGTTGACCACCAGCCGCCCGGAGGCGGGAACGGTGCGCACGAGATGGTGGAACTGGCGTTCGATGGCGCCGAGGTCCTCGAAGATGTCGGCGTGGTCGAACTCCAGGTTGTTGAGCACGGCAGTGCGCGGGCGGTAGTGCACGAACTTGCTGCGTTTGTCGAAGAAGGCCGTGTCGTATTCATCGGCCTCGATGACGAAGACGGGCTCCGCGCCGGCCGGCCCCTGGCCTGGCGTCGGGCGGCTGGATGCGCCCAGGCGGGCCGAAACGCCGAAGTCCAGCGGCACGCCGCCGACCAGAAAGCCCGGAGCCAGGCCTGCGCATTCGAGAATCCAGGCCAGCATCGACGTCGTGGTCGTCTTGCCGTGGGTGCCGGCCACGGCCAGCACATGGCGCGGGCAGGACGGATGGTGCAGCACCTGTTCGCAAAGCCATTGCGGACCGCTGGTGTAGGGGGCGCCGCTTTCAAGAATCGCTTCCATCAGCGGGAACTTGGGGCTGCCGTCGGGCAGCCGCGCGCGGCTGACCACGTTGCCCACGACATACATGTCGGGTTGCAGGGCCATCTGGTCGGCGCCGTAGCCCTCGATCAGGTCGATGCCCAGTGCACGCAACTGATCGCTCATCGGCGGATAGACGCCGGCGTCGCAGCCTGTGACGCGGTGCCCTGCCTCGCGCGCCAGTGCGGCCAGTCCGCCCATGAAGGTGCCGCAGATGCCCAGAATATGTATGTGCATGGCCGGGCATTCTACGGTTGCCGTCATGTCCGGGAGGGCTGTCCTGCAAAAACAGGAGCTTGCGGCCCAGCAGGCACCGGGTCCCGGAAACACAAGGTTGCGAAATCGCCGGTGCAAGGCGCTGGCGGGAACGTGCAAAGCCCGTCTGCGGCCGGCGGTGCCGCGGCTTGGGTCACAATGGCCCGGGGCCATCCACAGGGAAGGCCTCTTATATATATGTAGGGATACAGCGGATCGGAAAGCCATGGACCAAGCCACTGCCGAAATTGCCCAGACCGCGGCCCGCCTCGTGGTCGAGGAAGGGCTGGAATGGGGGGCTGCCAAGCACCGCGCACTTCGCCAGCTGGGGCTGCCCGCGCGCACCGCGCTGCCGGGCAACGACCTGGTGGAAGAGGCCGTGCGCGAATACATTGCCCTGTTCTGCGCCGACACCCAGCCCCAGGAACTGCAGGCCCTGCGCGAACTGGCCCTGCAATGGATGGACCGCCTGGCCGAGTTCCGGCCCCATCTGGCCGGCGCCGTCTGGCGCGGCACAGCCACCCGCCTGTCCGATATTTACCTGCAGCTGTTCTGCGACGACCCCAAGTCGGCCGAGATCGCGCTGATCAACCAGCATGTGGAGTACGAGCCCAGCACCGTCACCGGCTTTACGGGGCAGGCCGTGGAGGCCTTGAGCATCCACGCCTTCTGCCGCCCTTTGAACGAGTCCGTGGGCGTGCATCTGCTGGTGTACGACCATGATGATCTGCGTGGCGCACTCAAGCCCGACGGCCAGGGGCGCAGCCCGCGCGGCAGCGCCGAGGCGCTGCGCAGGCTGTTGGATCAGGATGAAGAGGAGGCCGGCCGTGGCTGATTCAGTGGATGCAAGGCAAAACACATCTTCCCGCCGCCATTGGCTGATGGGCGGCGTTGCCGCCGCCGCGGGCCTGGGTGGGGCAGGGTTTGCGTGGTGGCGTTTTCAGCCGCACGCCATGGATGCCAGTGCCGAAGAGCAGCTGTGGCAACAGCGCTTCATCACACCCGATGGCTCGGCCATGACGCTGTCGCGCTGGCGCGGCAAGCCGGTGCTGGTCAATTTCTGGGCCACCTGGTGCCCGCCCTGCGTGCGCGAGCTGCCCATGCTAGATGCCTTCTCGGCGCGCCAAAACCAGCATGGTATTCAGGTCATTGGCCTGGCCGTGGACAAGCCAGAGGCCGTGCAGCGCTTCCTGGGGCGCACACCCCTGCGTTTCCCTGTGGCGCTGGCGGTGGAAGGCGGTCTGGGCCTGACCCGCTCGCTGGGCAATCTGCAGGGCGGACTGCCCTTCACCGTGCTGCTCGGCGAAGATGGCATGGTGCAGCAACGTAAAATAGGTGAGCTTACTACCGAAGATCTGGCTTCCTGGAGCGCAAAAGGCTGATTTTTCGCATCATCGAAGCTGTGAAAGCTCAGGAAATGCCCTGAATTCCATGGCGACGTTGATGAAAAATATGCCTCAAAGCACGCAGAAGGGCGAAATTGGAGTAAATTCGCGCCCTATTTAGTTGTTAGCCGCTGGAGCTCCCATGGATTTGCGAAAACTCAAGACCCTCATTGATCTGGTGTCCGAATCGAACGTGTCGGAACTGGAGATCACCGAAGCAGAGGGCAAGGTCCGGATCGTCAAGAGCGAAGGCGCCGTGGTGCAGCACTATGTGGCAGCGCCCATGCAAGCTCCCATGGCCGCGCCGATGGCGGCACCCGTCGCCGCTGCCCCCGCAGCGCCCGTGGCGGCACCGGCCGAGGCAGCCGTCTCCGGCCACGTGGTGAAGTCGCCCATGGTCGGCACCTTCTACCGCGCCTCCAGCCCTGGCGGCAAGCCCTTCGTGGAAGTGGGCAACCAGGTCAAGGAAGGCGAGACCATCTGCATCATCGAAGCGATGAAGATTCTCAACGAGATCGAAGCCGACAAGAGCGGCACGATCACGCGCATCCTGGGCGAAAACGGCCAGGCGGTAGAGTACGGCCAGCCCCTGTTCGTGATCGAGTAACCTGCAGGCGAGCGATGCCGCAAGCGGCACGACGCCCTGGCGCGAACGCATGCCGCGGCGCGACAGAGCAATTGGCTCAACTGACGGCTTCGGCCTGCGTACCGGCGCAGGCACCAAGTCGCGAGGACCTTCATGTTTAAGAAAATTTTGGTTGCCAACCGGGGCGAGATTGCCCTGCGCATCCAGCGCGCCTGCCGTGAACTGGGCATCAAGGCGGTGATGGTGTATTCCGAGGCCGACCGTGACGCAAAGTACGTCAAGCTGGCCGATGAGGCCGTGTGCATCGGCCCCGCGCCTTCGCCGCTGAGCTACCTCAACATGCCGGCCATCATCTCGGCCGCCGAGGTGACCGACGCCGAGGCCATCCACCCCGGCTACGGCTTTCTCAGCGAGAACGCCGACTTTGCCGAGCGCGTGGAAAAGAGCGGTTTCACCTTCATCGGCCCCACGCCCGAGAACATCCGCACCATGGGTGACAAGGTCTCGGCCAAGCAGGCCATGATCAAGGCGGGCGTCCCCTGCGTGCCCGGCTCGGATGGCGAGCTGCCTGACGATCCCGTGCAGATCCGCCGCATCGCCAAGGCCGTGGGCTATCCGGTGATCATCAAGGCCGCAGGCGGCGGCGGTGGCCGTGGCATGCGCGTGGTGCATACCGAGGCGGCGCTGATCAATGCCGTGCAGATGACCAAGGCCGAGGCCGGTGCGGCCTTCGGCAATCCGGCCGTCTACATGGAAAAGTTCCTGCAGAACCCGCGCCATGTGGAAATCCAGATCCTGGCGGACAACCACCGCAACGCGGTCTACCTGGGCGAGCGCGACTGCTCCATGCAGCGCCGCCACCAGAAGGTCATAGAGGAAGCGCCGGCTCCGGGCATTCCGCGCCGCCTGGTCGAGAAGATCGGCGAGCGCTGCGCCGCTGCCTGCAAGAAGCTGGGCTACCGTGGCGCCGGCACCTTCGAGTTCCTCTTTGAAAACGGCGAGTTCTACTTCATCGAGATGAACACCCGCGTTCAGGTGGAGCATCCGGTGACCGAACTGATCACGGGCGTGGACATCGTGCGCACCCAGATCATGGTGGCCGCAGGCGAGAAGCTGCCCTTCACCCAGCGCCAGATCAATGCCCAGCTCAAGGGCCATGCGATCGAGTGCCGTGTGAATGCCGAGGATCCCTACAACTTCATGCCGTCGCCGGGCCGCATCACCATGTGGCATGCCCCCGGTGGCCCCGGCGTGCGCGTGGACTCGCACGTCTACAACAACTACTTCGTGCCGCCGAACTACGACTCCATGATCGGCAAGATCATCGTCCATGGCGACACGCGCGAGCAGGCGCTGGCGCGCATGCGCACGGCGCTGCTGGAGACCGTGGTCGAAGGCATCAAGACCAATATCCCGCTGCATCAGGATCTGATGGTGGACGCCAAGTTCATGGAAGGCGGCACCAACATCCATTACCTGGAAGAGTGGCTGGCGCACCGCAACGCCAACAAGCGTTGAGCAGGTCGCCCGATTGACCCTGCATGCTGGCCCCCGGCGACGGCGGCCAGCATTTTCATTTATTGCATAGAAAAGGATGGGCCCATGTTCGAGTTGAGCCTGCTGTGCCCGGAAGACCGGGTTGAGACCGTCAGCGATGCGCTGGATGCGCTGGACGCCCTGAGCGTATCGGTGGAGGATGCCGACGCGCAGACCGAGGCCGAGCAAGCCCTGTTCGGCGAGCCCGGCATGCCGCCGCCCAAGGACGGCTGGCAGCGCAGCCGCCTGGTGGCGCTGTTCCCCTCGCAGCAAGCGGCCGAAGAGGCGCGTGATCTGCTGCTGCCCCAGGACTTCTTCGAGGGCTGCAGCATCATCGCCGTCAAGCAGGTGCCGGAGCAGGACTGGGTGCGTCTGACGCAGTCGCAGTTCGCCCCGGTGGACATCACGCCCGAATTCTGGATTGTTCCCACCTGGCACGAGCTGCCGCCCGAGGCGCGCGTAAGCATCCGCCTGGACCCGGGCCTGGCCTTTGGCACGGGCACGCACCCGACCACGCGCATGTGCCTGCGCTGGATCGCCCGCCAGCCCCAAGGCAGTCTTGGCCGCACGCTGGACTACGGCTGCGGCTCGGGCATCCTGGCCATTGGCGCGGCCAAGTTCGGTGCCACCGACATCGACGCGGTGGACATCGACCCGGCTGCCGTGGAGTCCACGCGCTACAACGCCGATGCCAACGCCGTGCAACTGAAGGCGGGCCTGCCCGATGCCGGCAACGGCGAATACCGCACCGTGCTGGCCAACATCCTGGCCACGCCGCTCAAGGTGCTGGCGCCGCTGCTGTGCGGCCGCGTGGCAGCGGGTGGAAGCCTGGTGCTGGCCGGTATCCTGGAGCGCCAGGCCGACGAGCTCAAGGAGGCCTATGCGCCGTACCTGGCGCTGGAAGTGGCCGACAGCGAAGATGGCTGGATCCTGATGACCGCGCGCCGCGCGGCCTGATTTCCGGCCCGAGTCCCCGCGCGGCCGCCGCCTTCGTGGCGCGGGCCGCGAGCAGCTGCCTACAATCGATCGCTGATGAGCCAAGTCACCCGCTGTCCTGCCTGTGGAACCCGCTTCAAAGTGGTGGCCGACCAGCTGCGAATTTCGCAGGGGTGGGTGCGCTGCGGCGTCTGCCATGAAGTGTTCGATGCCTCCGAGGATCTGCAGCCCCTGCCCACGGCACCTGTGAACGCGGCCGGCACCTCGGTGGCCGGCACTCCGGTGGCCGGCGGGGCATCGCACAACCCGGCCGAATTCGAGGACGATGACATCCGCGAATTCAGGGAATCCATGTGGCTGCCGACGGCGCCGAGCGGATTGCCGGGGCGGGGCGCATCGGGGCCTGCTGCACCTGTTGCACCCTCTGTGCCTGCCGCACCTGCCGCACCTGCGGTATCCACCGCAACCACGGCTGAGGCTGCCAGGGCCGAGCCTTCTCCGTCCATGCCGCCGGCCGAGGTGCCGGCTCCAGAGGCCCCGCCTTCGCACCCTGTGACCGCGAAGGACCCTGTCGCCAGCGCCGCCGAAGAGTCGGGCAGCGCGCTGCCTGGAGCGTCGCTGGTGGACGAGATCCTGGCTGCGTCCCGGGCAGCGCCGAAGTCCCCGCCCGCTGCCCAGGCCGAGCAGGCCGTTGACGGCCTGCTCGGACCCGAGCCTGACACTGCGGCTCCTGTGCCCGCACCGGCAAAGGATGAGGAAAGCGCGCCGTTCACACGGCCCCATAAGCCATCCGACAAGCCATCCGACAAGTCGTCCGATGCGCCTGCGCCGTCCGTGCCAACCGGCCTGCTGCGGGAATCGGAGCCGCAGGCGCAGGCCTCCGTGCCTTCGCCGGAGTTCTCCCGCTGGCCGGACAGCGATGGCGAGGGCAGCGGTGAGGCTGCTGCCGCGCTGCCCGAGGCCGAGCCCGGCTTTGTGCGCCAGGCGCGGCGCAAGGCCTTCTGGCGCCGGCCTGCCGTGCGCGTGGCGCTTGTGATGGGCAGCCTGCTGGGCGTGGGCGCCTTGGCAGGCCAGGTCATGTGGGGCCAGCGCGATGCGCTGGCCGTGCAGCATCCTTCGCTGGCGCCCGCGCTGCAGGCCCTGTGTGCCCTGGCGGGCTGCGAGCTGCAGCCACGCCGCCAGATCGGCGACGTGGTGATCGGCAGTTCGGGCTTTCGGCAGTTGCCGCGCAGCGGCCAGTACCAGTGGAGCCTGAGCCTGGAGAACCGTTCCGACTTCCCCGTGGCCATGCCCGCTGTCGAACTCACGCTCACCGATGCCCAGGACAAGCTGCTGCTGCGGCGCGTGATCCGGCTTGACCAGTTCGGCGCGCCTGCGCAGATCGAGGGCCATGGCGAGTGGAGCGTGACGGCCCCGGTCGAAGTGCAAGGCCTGGAGGCGGCCGTGGCCGGCTATCGCGCCCTGGTTTTTTATCCCTGAATCCCCCTGACTTTTCAAGAAAGCCGAGACACACCATGGCCGCTCTCATCTGCGGATCGCTTGCGTTCGACAACATCATGACCTTCGAGGGAAGGTTTGCCGACCAGATCCTGCCTGACCAGTTGCACATCCTCAATGTGTCCTTCCTGGTGCCCACGCTGCGCCGCGATTTCGGCGGCTGCGCCGGCAACATCGCCTACGCCCTGCGCTTGCTGGGCGGCGATGCCTGGCCCATGGCCATGGTGGGCAGCGACGGCGCCGACTATGTGCAGCGCCTCGACGAACTGGGCGTGCAGACCGCGCACATCGGCCAGCTGCAGGACACGCACACGGCCCAGTGCATGATCATGACGGACCGTGACAACAACCAGATCACGGCCTTCCACCCGGGCGCCATGATGCAGGCCCACGGCAACCGCATCACGCCAGAGCTCAAGGAGCAGGTGCGCGTGGGCATCATTGCACCCGATGGCCGCCAGGCCATGCTCGAGCATGCCCAGCAGTTCAAGGCGGCCGGGATTCCCTTTGTCTTCGATCCAGGCCAGGGCCTGCCCATGTTCGATGGACAGGAGCTGCGCAGCTTCATCGAGCAGGCTGACTGGGTGGCCGTGAACGACTACGAGGCCCGCATGCTCAGCGAGCGCACGGGCTGGAGCCTGGAGCAGATTTCCGGGCAGGTGCAAGGCCTGGTGGTGACGCTGGGGGCAGAGGGCTGCGAGGTCTGGGTGCAAGGCGCCAAGACCCTGGTGGCGCCGGTGCAGCCCGCCGCCGTGGTCGATCCCACGGGATGTGGCGACGCATGGCGTGGCGCCATGCTGTTCGGCCTGGAGCGTGGCTGGGACCTGGTGCGTTGCGCCGAACTGGGCAACCGCCTGGGCGCGCTCAAGATTGCCAGCCGTGGCCCGCAGAACTACGTGCTGGACTTCGCCCAGCCCTGAAGCCGGGATCGCCGGCCGGCGGCGCAGCCGCGGTCTTCATAATGAAAAAAGCCCGACTCCAAAGAGCCGGGCTTTTTGCTTTGAGACCGGAAAAGTCTCAGGGCTTGTTGCCTGTGGGGAAGGGCCATGCGGCTTGGGGAGCCAGGCGGGTTTGCGCGATGGGCGCGGGTGCGGCAGCGGGAGCTGCAGGCGCGGCAGCGGCGGGAGCTGCTGCGGCCTTCTTGGGGGCAGCGGCCTTCTTCGGGGCTGCAGCCTTCTTGGCGGGAGCGGCAGGAGCTGCTGCGGCCTTGGCGGGCGCTGCGGCAGGCTTGGCAGCTGCAGCGGGCTTCTTGGCAGCAGCAGGAGCGGCAGCCTTCTTGGCGGGAGCAGCGGCCTTCTTCGCGGCAGGTGCAGCAGCCTTTGTGGCAGCGGGAGCAGCGGCCTTCTTGGCAGCAGGAGCAGCAGCCTTCTTGGCAGGAGCAGCGGCCTTCTTTGCGGCAGGTGCAGCAGCCTTCTTGGCGGGAGCAGCGGCCTTCTTTGCGGCAGGTGCAGCAGCCTTCTTGGCGGGAGCGGCAGCCTTCTTTGCAGCAGGAGCAGCAGCCTTCTTGGCAGGAGCAGCAGCCTTCTTGGCAGGAGCGGCGGCCTTCTTTGCAGCAGGAGCAGCAGCCTTCTTGGCGGGAGCGGCAGCCTTCTTCGCAGCAGGAGCAGCAGCCTTCTTGGCAGGAGCGGCAGCCTTCTTCGCAGCAGGAGCAGCAGCCTTCTTGGCGGGAGCGGCAGCCTTCTTCGCAGCAGGAGCAGCAGCCTTCTTGGCGGGAGCGGCAGCCTTCTTCGCAGGAGCGGCAGCCTTCTTCGCAGCAGGTGCAGCAGCCTTCTTGGCAGGAGCGGCAGCCTTCTTTGCAGCAGGTGCAGCGGCCTTCTTGGCAGCAGGAGCTGCAGCCTTCTTCACAGCAGGTGCAGCAGCCTTCTTGACGGGTGCTGCCTTGGCAGTGGCCGTGGTTTTCTTCACGGTTTCAGCCTTGGGAGCAGCCGCCTTTTTGGCAGTGGTCTTCTTGTCGGTGGGGGCCTTGGTGGAGGCCGTCTTCTTCGCAGTTGCCATCATCTTCTCCTTCGTTGATTTGCACAAAACACTTCGGGGTACGGGGCTCCGAAGCGATCCAAAGCGATGTGGAGTGACGCATCGCAATGAACACGGAGACGCCCCACGCCGCAACACCATCGGTATTGCAAAAGCGTGAAGCGCGTCATGGTTCGCATTGTGCCTGCAGAGAAGCGATTAATCCCAGGAAAGTGCGCCGCCGGTTTGATACTCGATGACGCGTGTCTCAAAGAAGTTACGTTCCTTCTTCAAATCGATCATCTCGCTCATCCAGGGAAACGGGTTTTCCTCGTTGGGGAACAGGGCCTCAAGGCCGATCTGCGTGGCGCGGCGGTTGGCGATGTAGCGCAGGTAGCCCTTGAACATCGATGCGTTCATTCCGAGCACGCCGCGCGGCATGGTGTCCTCTGCGTAGCGGTATTCCAGCTCGACGGCCTTGACGAAAAGCGCCGTGATTTCTTCCTTGAATTCGGGTGTCCACAGCTGTGGATTTTCGAGCTTGAGCTGGTTGATCAGGTCGATGCCGAAGTTGCAGTGCATGGACTCGTCGCGCAGGATGTATTGGTACTGCTCGGCGGCGCCGGTCATCTTGTTTTGGCGGCCCAGCGCAAGGATCTGCGTGAAGCCCACGTAGAAGAACAGGCCCTCCATCAGGCAGGCGAAAACGATCAGCGACTTGAGCAGGGTCTGGTCGGTTTCGAAGGTGCCGGTCTTGAAGGCGGGGTCCATGATCGCTTCGATGAAGGGGATCAGGAATTCGTCCTTGTCGCGGATGGAGGGGACTTCGAGATAGGCGTTGAAGATCTCGCCCTCATCCAGGCCCAGCGACTCCACGATGTACTGGTAGGCGTGGGTGTGGATGGCTTCCTCGAAGGCCTGGCGCAGCAGGAACTGGCGGCACTCGGGCGCCGTGATGTGGCGGTAGGTGCCCAGCACGATGTTGTTGGCGGCCAGCGAATCGGCCGTCACGAAGAAGCCCAGGTTGCGCTTGATGATGCGGCGCTCGTCCTCGGTCAGGCCGTTGGGGTCCTTCCACAGGGCGATGTCGCGGTTCATGTTCACTTCCTGCGGCATCCAGTGGTTGGCGCAGGTGGCCAGGTACTTTTCCCAGGCCCACTTGTACTTGAACGGCACCAGCTGATTGACGTCGGTCTTGGCATTGATGATGCGCTTGTCGGCGGCATTCACGCGCTTGTGTGTGGTGCTCGGCGCAGCCTCCGCGCCGCTGGGCGTGTTCGAGAGGGTGGCGTCGTCGTCAAAGGTCAGCATTGCAAATTTCTCCGGCATGCCCTGGGGCATATGTTCAGTTCATTCGGTGCGAAAGAGTCCTCTCTTTCTGCTCCGGTCAATGTAGGACCATGGGTGGCCTGGCGTGTTGAGCAGGCCCAAGGTCCATGGCGAAGATCCTGCGCATGGCGCTGGCTGGCGGGCAGGGCGCGGGGCCTGCGCCGTGGCGAGGCCCCGCGCTGCGCGGCTTACTGGCAGGCTTCGCAGCCGGGATCGTCGATGGCGCAGAACTTGATGTCCGTCGCCGGTGCCTGGGCGCGCGCGGCGGCTGCCGCGGCTTCCAGGGCGCTGGAGGTGTTCACGGCGGCAGGCTGTGCGGCGGCGGCCGAGGGCACGGCGTTGAGCACGCGGCTTTGCACCGTGGACTTCTCGATGTTGGTGGCGCTGGTGGTGCGCAGGTAGTAGGTGGTCTTCAGACCGCGCAGCCAGGCCAGCTTGTAGGTGTCGTCCAGCTTCTTGCCCGATGCACCGGCCATGTAGATGTTCAGGCTCTGGGCCTGGTCGATCCACTTCTGGCGGCGCGCAGCGGCCTCGACCAGCCAGGTGGGCTCGACCTCGAAGGCGGTGGCGTACAGGCTCTTGACGTCCTGGGGCACGCGGTCGATGGGGCGCAGCGAGCCGTCGAAGTGCTTGAGGTCCATGACCATCACGTCGTCCCACAGGCCCAGGCGCTTCAGGTCACGCACCAGGTACTGGTTGATGACGGTGAACTCGCCGGACAGGTTGGACTTGACCGACAGGTTGCCGAACGAGGGCTCGATGGAGGCATCGACGCCGACGATGTTGGAGATGGTCGCCGTGGGCGCGATGGCCACGCAGTTGGAGTTGCGCATGCCGTGCTGGCCGATCTTGGCGCGCAGGGCATCCCAGTCCAGGCGCGAGGAGCGGTCCACTTCCACATAGCCGCCGCGTGCCTTCTCCAGCAGGTTCAGCGTGTCCAGCGGCAGGATGCCCTGGTCCCACAGCGAGCCCTTGTAGCTGGAGTACTGGCCGCGTTCCTTGGCCAGCTCGGTGGAGGCCCAGTAGGCGTAGTAGCAGATGGCTTCCATCGACTGGTCGGCGAACTCCACGGCCGCGTCGCTGGCGTAGGCGATGCGCATTTCATAGAGCGCATCCTGGAAGCCCATCAGGCCCAGGCCCACCGGGCGGTGGCGCAGGTTGGAGTCCTTGGCCTTCTGCACGGCGTAGTAGTTGATGTCGATCACGTTGTCCAGCATGCGCATGGCCGTGGTGATGGTCTTGCGCAGCTTGCCGTGGTCGATGGCGCCATCGACGATGTGGCGCGCCAGGTTGACCGAGCCCAGGTTGCAGACGGCGGTCTCGGTGTCGCTGGTGTTCAGCGTGATCTCGGTGCACAGGTTGGACGAGTGCACCACGCCGGCGTGCTGCTGGGGCGAGCGCACGTTGCAGGGGTCCTTGAAGGTGACCCAGGGGTGGCCGGTCTCGAACAGCATGGACAGCATCTTGCGCCACAGGTCCATGGCCGGGATGCGCTTGAACAGCTTGAGTTCGCCGTTGTCGGCCTTGGTTTCGTAGGCCTTGTAGGCGTGCTCGAAGGCGGCGCCGAAGAGGTCGTGCAGGTCGCCGACATCGGAGGGCGAGAACAGGGTCCAGTGGCCCTTTTCCATGACGCGCTTCATGAACAGGTCGGGAATCCAGTTCGCCGTGTTCATGTCGTGCGTGCGGCGGCGGTCGTCGCCGGTGTTCTTGCGCAGTTCGAGGAATTCCTCGATGTCCAGGTGCCAGGTCTCCAGGTAGGTGCAGACGGCGCCCTTGCGCTTGCCGCCCTGGTTCACGGCCACGGCCGTGTCGTTGACCACCTTGAGGAAGGGCACCACGCCCTGCGACTCGCCGTTCGTGCCCTTGATGCGCGAACCCAGGGCGCGCACGCGCGTCCAGTCGTTGCCCAGGCCGCCGGCGAACTTGGACAGCAGGGCGTTTTCCTTGATGGACTCATAGATGCCGTCCAGATCGTCGGGCACCGTGGTCAGGTAGCAGGAAGACAGCTGCGAGCGCAGCGTGCCGCTGTTGAACAGCGTGGGCGTGCTGCTCATGAAGTCGAAGGACGACAGCAGCTCGTAGAACTCGATGGCGCGTGCATTGCGGTCCTCTTCCTGCAGCGCCAGGCCCATGGCCACGCGCATGAAGAAGGACTGGGGCAGCTCGATGCGCGTCTTGCGCACGTGCAGGAAGTAGCGGTCGTACAGGGTCTGCAGGCCCAGGTAGTCGAACTGCTCGTCGCGCTCGGCCTTGATGGCGGCAGCCAGGCGGGGCAGGTCGTAGTTCAGCAGCTCGGGGTTGAGCAGCTCGTTGTCCACGCCCTTGCGGATGAAGCCGGGGAAGTACTCTGCGTAGGCCGCCTGGATGTCGGCCGGGTGCACGTCACGGCCCATGACCTCGCGCACGATCGTGTGCAGCAGCAGGCGGGCGGTGACGTAGGTGTAGTCGGGGTCTTTCTCGATCAGCGTGCGAGCGGCCAGGATGGAGGCCTTGAAGACTTCTTCGATCGGCACGCCGTCGTACAGGTTGCGCAGCGTCTCGGCGACGATGGGGGCCGCCTGGATATCGGCGTTGAGGTTGCGGCAGGACGCCTCGATCAGCGCCAGCAGGCGGGCCTGGTCCAGCGGCACGCGCTGGCCGTTGTCGGTCACATGCAGCACGGGCGCCGGTGCGGCGGCGGCAACCGCTGCGGCCTCGGCGGCCTTCTTCTGCTCGGCACGTTCCTGGTTGCGGCGGTCGCGGTACAGCACGTAGGCGCGTGCCACGTCGTGGTGGCCGCCGCGCATCAGGCCCAGTTCGACCTGGTCCTGCACATCTTCAATATGGAAGGTGCCGCCGCCCGGACGCGAGCGCAGCAGTGCGCGAACCACGGCCTGGGTCAGCTCGTCCACGGTCTCGCGCACGCTGGCGGAGGCCGCGCCCTGGGCTCCGCGCACGGCCAGGAAGGCCTTGGTCAGCGCGACGGCGATCTTTTGTGGCGTGAAGGGCACCACATCGCCGCTGCGGCGGATGATCTGGTAGCCGTCCTGCACGGACAGGTGATGGGCGGAGGAAGGATTGGCAGCATCACCGTGCGCAGCGGGAGCCAAAGAATTCAGTGCTTCTTGCATGAGTTTCCTCAACGGGTGTTTGTGGATAGAACGGACGCGGACCTGCACTTGGGGCAGGCTTGCTGGGAGATGGAATCGGGGTCGGATGTACACACCGTTTTCACAGGGTGTGCACAGCTTGTGAACACTAGATATGGTGTCCAGCGTGCTTCTGGGCACTACCTGTAGTGTATCGCCGTCTCATGTACACGGGGTACTCACGGCCGGAAAACCGCTGTTTGCGCTGCGCCAAACGGGTGCACAACCTACAAGCCAATAGCAGCAAAGGCCCGCTGCGCCGTGGCTTGCGGGCGATGGTCCGCCGCAAGCCGCGGCAGCCTTGGCCCTGCGCCGGTCGGACCGCTGAAAGCCCCATGGACAGTGGGGCTGCGACACATGCGTGAATTTGTAAAAAATGATCAGGCAGCCGCTGCGTGCGCCGGGCGCGCCACATCGGTTGCTTTCTGGATTGACAGACCCTTTGTCCTCTGCCTGTGGACAAGCGGGATTTTGCGCAAGACCTGGCGGTGCCTGCGATGAGGGTGTGCGCTTACGTGGAGGGCTGGCCCGCGCCCGGCGGCAGCTGCCAGTTCGCCGTGGCAGGGTGATGGGCCAGCAGCCCGCGCAGCCGGTGCCAGTCGAAGCCTACGCCCGGATCGCATTTGCGGCCCGGCGCGATGTGCTCATGGCCTGCGAGATGGGCCACGGGGTAGCGCGCCGCGATGGCGTTGCACAGGGCATCGAGCGCCGCGTACTGGGCCGGCTCGAACCGCAGGCCCTCCAGGCCTTCGAGCTCTATGCCGATGGAGTCGTCGTTGCAGCGGTCGCGGCCCCGCCAGCAGGAAGCGCCTGCATGCCAGGCGCGCGCATCGCAGTCCACAAACTGCCAGACCTCGCCCTGGCGCGTGATGAAGAAATGCGCCGACACCTCCAGGCCGCGTATCCCCTGGTAGTAAGGATGGGCGTCCCAGTCGAGCTGGTTGGTGAACAGTTGCTGGACCGCACCCGTGCCGTACTCGCCCGGGGGCAGGCTGATGGAGTGCACGACGACCAGATCGACCAGCGCCTGGGCCGGGCGCTCGCCAAAGTTGGGCGAGGGCAGGTGGCGGGCCTGCTGCAGCCAGCCGCCTTGCCAGGTCCAGGCCGGGGCCTGGGTGGCTTGCGCCTGTGGATCAGGACTCGCCATGGCCGCCTCCGTCCGCCTCGGCGCTGGCGTCGCCGGGCAGGGCGATGTTCAGCCGGTCGATGCGGTAGCGGATCTGGCGCAGGCTCAGGCCCAGGCGCGCGGCGGTGGCCGTGCGGTTGAAGCCGTTTTCCTGCAGCGCCTGCACCAGGATGCCGCGCTCGCGCTCGTCCAGCCAGGCCTGCAGGTCACGGGGCAGGTCGGCATCGGCTGGCTCTGGCGATAGCGGGCCGCCTTGCGGCAGGGGGCGCGAAGGCGAGAGCGAAGGAGATGGCGAGGCGGATGCGGGCGGTGCAGGCGGTGCGGGCGGCGTGCCGCAGGGCAGCTGCATCTCGGGATCTATGCGCAGCGGCCCGTCCTCGCCCAGCGTGATGGCGCGGTGCAGCAGGTTCTCCAGTTCACGCACATTGCCGGGCAGGGGCAGGCGGGCGATCTGCTGCACAGAGCGCTCGTCGATCTCGGGCATGGGCAGGCCGGATTCCTGCGACAGCCGTGCCAGCAGGGCGCGGCACAGGGCAGGCAGGTCTTCGCGGCGCTCGCGCAGCGGGGGCAGCAGTACCTCGATGACATTGAGGCGGTAGTACAGGTCCTGCCGGAAGCGCCCCTGCTGCACATCGGTAGCCAGGTCGCGGTGGGTGGCGCTGACGATGCGTACATCGGCCGCTTCCTCCTGTGCGGAGCCCAGGGGGCGCACGCGGCGCTCCTGGATGGCGCGCAGCAGCTTGGCCTGCATGGCCAGGGGCAGGTCGCCGATCTCGTCCAGAAACAAGGTGCCGCCGCGCGCAGCCTGGAAGTAGCCGTCGCGGTCCTGGGTGGCGCCGGTATAGGAGCCCTTGCGCGCGCCGAAGAACTCGGCTTCCAGCAGGTTTTCGGGAATTGCGCCGCAGTTCACGGCCACCATGGGGCCATGGGCGCGCTGGCTGCAGGCATGCAGCGCGCGGGCCACCAGCTCCTTGCCTGTGCCCGACTCGCCATGCACCAGCACCGGCGCCATGCCGCGCGCCACCTTGGCAATGCGCTGCTTGACGGCCTGCATGGCGGGCGACTCGCCGACCATGGCGTCCAGTGCGCCGCTGCCGTTGAGGACCGGGCTGGCGGCGGGAGCGGCCGAAGGGCTGCGCGCCGGCATCACGCCCGGGGCCGGCACACCGCCCACGCCCTGGGCGGCCGAGGCCACGACCAGGCGGAACTGCTTGAGGTCCACGGGCTTGGTCAGGTAGTCGAAGGCGCCTGAGCGCAGGGCCTCGACGGCGTTCTCGGCGGAGCCGTAGGCCGTCATGACCACGCAGCGCTCGCGCCGCTGCTGGCTGCGCAGGTCCTGCAGCAGCTCCATGCCCATGCCGTCGGGCAGGCGCATGTCGGTGATGACCACGTCGAAGCGCTGGGTCTGCAGTTGCTCGCGCGCCTCGCCCACGCTGGCGGCGGTTTCCACGCGGTAGCCTTCGCGCAGAAGGGTCAGTTCATAGAGGGTGCGCAGATCCGGCTCGTCGTCCACGACAAGGATCGATGCGGCAGCGGGCAGGGAGTTCAAAGGCATCACACCACAATCTGATCAAACAGGGAGGCCGGCAGGGCCGAGGCCGGGCCGGCACGGAACACGATGCTGAAGGCATTGCCCTCGACAGGGCCGTGCGGCGTGGGCCGCGACAGCCGCTGGTAGCTGATGCTGGCATCGTAGCGCTGGCACAGCTCGCGGCAGATATACAGGCCCAGGCCGCTGGAGCGGCTTTCCGAAGAGAAGAAGGGCTCGAACAGATGGCGTTGCACCGTGGGCTCCAGCGCGGCGCCGTCGCTCCAGACCTGTAGCCAGATCTGGCCGCCGGCCGGCGCGCCGGTCAGCACCTGCAGCGTGTGTGGCTCGTGGGCGTTGCTGCGGTAGCGCCGGGCGTTGTCCAGGAGGTTCACCAGGATGCGGCGCAGATGCTCGCCATCGAACACCACGGTCTTGTCCCTGGCGTCGAGCAGGAGCTGGATGCTGTGCGCGGGCTGGCCCTGGGCCTGCCATTCCTGGCAAACCTGGGCCACATGCTGGTCCAGGGCCAGCAGGCCGGCATGCGCCTCGCCAATGTGCTGCTGGGCCCGGGCGATGTTGAGTACGTCCTCGACGATGCGTGCCAGGCGCTCGGCATTCTGGCCCACGATGCGGCACAGCTGCTGCTGGGCCGGGTCCTGCGCCAGATCCTCGGCCAGCAGGGCATTGGCCTGGGTGATGGCGGCCAGCGGATTGCGGATCTCGTGGGCCACGGCGGCGGACATGCGGCCCATGGACGCCAGCTTCTCCGTGCGCAGCCGCGCCTCCATTTCGCGCAGGTCGTGCAGAAAGACCACGCACAGCTGCTGCAGCAGCGCGGGCTCGGCCGCGTCGGCGGCGTCGGATGGGGTGGCGACCTCGGTCAGCCAGGTGCGCAGGTGCAGGCCCGTCATGCCTTCCTGGCCGATGGACTGCAGATGGATGGCGGCCGAGATGGGCAGGTTCTGGGCAAAGCTCTGGGCCACGGCGTCCTGCAGCCGCTGCCAGCCGGAATGCTCCTTGAGGGCGAAGGGCAGGGCATGCGCGTCGGCCAGCCCCAGCAGGTGCAGCGCGGCCGGGTTGGCCTGCTGCACGCGGAACTGGGGATCTACCACCAGCACGCCTTCGCCCAGGTGGCGGATCACCAGGGCATTGACCTGTTCCTGCGTCTGGGCCTTGCGGCTGCTGTGCTGGGCCAGGTGGCGCTCGCGCCGCACGCGGCGTGCCAGCTCGTGCGTCAGATAGGCCACCGCGAAATAGCCTGCGCAGGCAAAGCTGGCCTGGTAGTAGGCCTGGGTGCTTTCTATGCGGCCAGCCACGTCCTGCCATGCCACCCAGCCCAGGGTCAGCAGCGTGACGCTGGCCGTGGTGGCCAGGGCCAGCGTCAGATTGCCCAGCACGGCCGAGATCAGGATGGGAATGGCCAGCAGGGCCGAGTAGTTCAGCGGCCCGGTCTGCAGCATCTGCAGCAGGCAGATGACCGCGATGTCCACGCCGATCACGGGCAGCCAGTGCACGCCGGCGCGGGGCGAGGGCGGCTGCGCGCGTGCCGTCAGCCGCAGCAGCAGCGTCAGCCCCAGGTAGCCCAGGCAAACCAGCCAGACCAGGGAATTGCCGCCGGGCTGCACGCTGAGCAGCGCCAGCTGCAGCAGCAAAAGCGCAGTGGCGATGAGCACGCGGCCGGTCAGGAAGCCCTGCCATAGCCGGACAAAGGGGGCGTTGGCGTCGTGCGGCGACTGCGCCGCGGCCTCGTCGATGGTGGGTGGCTGGGGGGGGACCGCGTCCTGCATGCTCAGCGCCGTTGCGCCAGGGTGCGGTGCTCTGCGCTGCAGTAGCTGCGGCCGGCCGCCTCGATGGCCTCGCTGCGCGGCAGGTGCAGGCCGCAGTGCGCGCACTCGACCATGTCCTGTGGAGCCGCCAGCGGCGCATTGGCCGGGTTGGCCGGGTTGCGCGGCGCAGCGGTCTGGCGCCGCTCGCGGGCCTCGGCACGGCGCTGGCTGCGCCAGATGCCGACAGCCACGATGATGACGATCAGGACCAGCAGGTACTTCATGTGGTGCGCTCCAGCAGCACTTCCATGACGAAGCGCGATCCCGCATAGGCCAGCAGCAGCAGCAGGGCGCCTGCATAGAGCATGCGCACGGCGCTGCGGCCACGCCAGCCAAAGCGCGCACGGCCGATCAGCAGCACGGCAAAGGTCAGCCACGACAGCAGCGAGAACACAGACTTGTGGTTCCAGACCCAGGCCTTGCCATAGAGCTGTTCGCCGAACAGCCAGCCTGCGGCCAGCGTGGCCGTGAGCAGCACAAAGCCTGCGGACACGAAGCGGAAGGTCAGGCGCTCCAGCGTGAGAAGCGGCAGGCCGCTGTCATGGCCACCGCCGCCCAGCCGCATGTGCTGCTCGGCGCGTGTCATCAGCGAGGCGTGGACCACGGCGGCCGCGAACAGTCCGTAGGAGGCAATGCCCAGTGCCAGGTGCAGCGGCAGCCAGGGCGAGGCGTTGACATGCAGGGGCGTTCCCGGAAACAGCGCGGCCATGAGCACGGCGGCCGTGCCCAGCGCGGACAGCGCCAGCTGCGCGCGCATCTTGGGGAACAGTTGCTGCTCGACGCCATAGACGGTGAGCACCAGCCAGGCCGTCATGGACAGGGCCGGTGCAAAGCCGAAGTGAGGCTGCTCCCCGAGCAGGCCCCAGGCCAGGGCCAGGGCGTGGAGCACCCAGGCCAGGCGCAGGGCAACGCGGGCGCCGGCCTGGCTGATGCGTCGGGCGCCGGCGGCTGGCACGGCATAGGCCACGGCTGCGGCAAGCGCCAGCATCCAGCCCAGGGGCGATACGTTGGCGGAAATCAGGGGGACGGAGAGCATCTTTCAATGATAGCTGTGGCTTTCCCGCCGCCGGTTGTGCAGGCTCAGAATCCGGGTGCCATGCCGTGGTTCGGCGCGCATTTTCAGGGCTCCACGGCTGCCTCGATGCGATTGCGCCCCTGGGCCTTGGCCTGGTAGAGCAGGCCGTCCGCCTTCTGCAGCCAGGTTTCCAAAGGCGCGGCAGACGGCTGCCGCACGGTGAGTACGCCGCAGCTGACGGTGAGCTGCGGCGCCGTGGGAGAGGCGGCGTGGGCGATGGACAGGCGCAGCACTTCCTGGCGGAAATGCTCGGCCATGGCCGGGGCGTCGCTTTCGCCGGGGAGGATGAGCGCGAATTCCTCGCCGCCAAAGCGCGCTGCCAGGTCGTAGGGCCGGCGCGCATGGCGCTGCAACTCGGCGGCCACGGCCTTGAGCGCCTCGTCCCCCTGCACATGACCATAGCAGTCGTTGTATTGCTTGAAGTGGTCTATATCAATGAGAGCCAGGCCCACGGGCTCGCCGGTGCGCAGGCTGCGGCGGTAGGCGCGCTCCAGCACGTCATCGAAGTGGCGCCGGTTGGCCAGGCCGGTCAGCCCGTCCACCATGGCCAGGCGCTCCAGGGCCTGGCGCTGCAGGGCCAGCCGTATCTGGTTGCGCACGCGCACCTCGACCACGGCGGGGCGTATGGGCTTGGAGACATAGTCGGCCGCGCCCAGGCGCAGGCCGTATTCCTCGGCCTCGGCATTGCTCTGTCCGGTGATGAAGATGACGGCGATATGGGCAGTGCGCTCCTGCGCGCGCAGCGCACCCAGCACCTCGTAGCCGTTCATGCCGGGCATGGCCAGGTCCAGAAGGATCAGCTGCAGGCGGTGGGCTTCGCGGTGGGCGATCACCAGGGCGCCAGGGCCGTCCTTGGCCAGCAGCACTCGGTAGTGGGGGCTCAGCAGCTCGGCCAGCATGCTGCGGTTCAGCCGCTCGTCGTCCACGATGAGGACCGTGGGCAGCTCCGACCCGGTCAGGGCGTCAAGCATCTGCGGCTCCCTGTAGGGCCATCCGGTTCGCGGCCATGCTCCGCGCCAGCTGATCGAGCGCCTGCAGCGCCGCCTCGGTTTCCAGGGACTCGGTGCAGCGCTGGATGCGCTGCAGCACGGACGCATGGCGCCCGCTGACCAGGGGCCGCAGCCGTTCCAGTTCGGCCACGGCGGCATAGTCGCTGTCGGCAATCTGCAGCCGCAGCCGAGCCAGCGTGGATGAGACTTCTTCTGCGGTCACCGGCTGCCGCTGCCGCTGCTGCGGGGGCGCAGCGCTGGACACCGTGGCCAGGGCTGGCAAGGCCGCCTGCCCGGACCGCACGGCGATTTCCGCCAGCAGGCCCTGCAGCCCATCGGCCAGCGCCTGGACCAGGGATGGAAGATCACCGCTGGGCCGGGCATTCCCGCCATTGCCGTCGCCTGACAGGCAGGCATGCGCGCCGGTCTCGGCCATGGCCGACCATTGCTCCAGCAGGTTCGCGCCCAGGTAGCCCAGGCTGCCCTTGAAGGTATGCGCCAACGACGCCACGGTTGCCCAGTTGCCGCTGCGCGCGGCGCTGCGCAGCTGTTGCGGCGCATCGGCAAAGTCCTGGGCAAAGCCTTCGATCGCGTGCAGCATGCGCGGCGATTGGCTGGCA